>NZ_JTLG01000006.1:0-12319 GCF_000799095.1 Chitinibacter sp. ZOR0017
TCGCTCCAGCGCTGGCCGTCTCCGAGCTGGAGGGTGAGCAGGCGCTGGTCTTGGGTGAAGGCCGAGGCGAAGCTGGCTAGAAGATCACTGAATGAATCAACTGAGGGCAGGTGCAGGGACATAAAGATCAGCGGAGTTAATCGAGGTCGATTTCTACAGCGTGTTTGGCGTCGTCCGTATTAAAACGGATCGTCATTTTTTTATCGGGAATACCCTGCTTCTGCAGGAATTTTTCTACCGCAGCAGCGCGTGCAATTGCGCCATCTTTGGCATTGCCGACTTCTTTTTTATTGCAATATCCCCGCAAAACAATTGACTTACTGCTTTGCAACAAAGGCATGAGTTGCAGCAGCTGCTTTTCGTGCTCGGGTTCAAGCTTGGCTGACATTTTTTCGAATTGCAGCCATTTCAGGTCTTTCACCGCCTGTGGTGATAATGTCGGGGTCGGCGTTGGGGTTGGGGCACTCGCTACCTTTTTATCCTGTGTATTTTGCGTTGCGCAGCCAGCTAACAAACCAGTGGCCAACACGAGGGTGGAAAAGAAAAAATAAGCCGAGCGCTTCATGTTTTATATCCTTTGATAACTAAATAACCGATTAACCTTGCGGTTAATCGGTCGGTTTTACGCCAAGTGGCGAAAATAATTATGCAATGGTTTTGTTGGCAGTCAGATCCCAGCCTGCGCTGACATTACCACCACCCGCCCCATCGGCACGTTTTTGCTGGGTGTAAGTCCATTTGATTTTGCCATAGCTGAATGTAACCAATTCGCTTGGAAAACCTTCATCATTGGCAGAGCCTTTAGGCTCAACACGTGAAATCAGCACTTGTTCCAGTTTGATTTCCATGTATTTCACTTTGTCGCCACCTGAGCGGCAAAGTTCAATGGTCACGTCTTTAATATGTTTACCCGTGCAGCATGCTTCATAGATTTTCGGGCTTGCTTTATCCAGAAAATGGGTAATTTCATATTGGCCGTGATTCACACGTTCAGCAGTTGCGCCACCGGCTGAGCTGGCAGTCGCTTGCGCAGGTTGTTCCAGCTTGTGAGCAAACGATTGAATTTCAATCCAATCTTTATGTTTGTCATCGGTGGATTCGCCAGGAATACCATCGATTTTCAGAAATGCATCAAATGCCATACTGCATAGCTCCTAAAAGGGTTAGACATTCAACTACTAATTTTCAGTGCATCAGCGTGTTGGTTTAGGTAATTCCGCCACCAGACGCAAAGAAATGGTTAGCTCATCCAGTTGGAAATGGGGCCGCAAGAAAGCTGCTGCACGATAAACCCCTGGTTTACCTGGCACTTCCACCACATCCACCCGCGCTTCACGTAATGGATATTTGGCTTTGGCTTCTTGGCTGGCCGAATCATCCAGCAGAACATATTGCGCCAACCAGGTATTGAGAAAATCCTGCACATTCTGGCGCGAGGCAAATGAACCGATTTTGTCGCGCATAATCGATTTCATGTAATGCGCAATCCGCGATACCGCGAAAATATATGGCAGTTGTGTCGACAATCTTGCGTTAGCGTTAGCCGCATCGGTATTGTAAGACTTGGCCTTTTGCACCGATTGCCCGCTAAAGAACGCGGCATAATCGGTGTTTTTACAATGCACCAATGACATAAAGCCGAGATCCGACAGCAGCTTTTCAGTACGATCGGTGATTGCAACTTCAGTCGGGCATTTCAGGGCTACTTCGCCATCATCGGTTTTGAAGGTGTGGGCAGGCAGACCTTCCACCAGACCGCCCCCTTCCACCCCACGAATCGCAGCCAACCAGCCATATTCGGCAAAGGCTTGCGTCAGACGGGCACCGTAGGCATAGGCGGCATTGGTCCACAGGTATTTGCTGTGATCCGTGCCATCAACGCTCTCTTCAAAATCAAACTCTTCGACGGGGACAGTGTCACGGCCATAGGGCAAGCGGCCCAGAACATGCGGCAGTACCATACCCACATAGCGCGAGTCTTCTGATTCACGGAATGACTTCCATTTGGCGTATTCGACCGTGTCGAAAATTTTGGCCAGATCGCGCGGCTTACCGATGTCGGTAAAACTCTCCAGACCGAACATACTGGCACTGGCCGCCGTAATGAGTGGCGCATGCGAAGCGGCAGCCACGTGCGAGAGCTCATCCAATAGATAAAAATCTTCGGGGTGACGGCCGAATTCGTAATCGCCAATCAGGCCGGCATATGGGGCGCCACCAAAAGTGCCGTACTCTTCCTCGTAGATTTTCTTGAATAGCGCACTCTGATCGAACTCGGATGATGATTTGAAATCTTTGATCAGGTCTTTTTTCGAGACATTCAGCACCTTGATTTTGAGCATGGTGCCGGTTTCGGATTCTTGAGTCAGATATTTCAACCCACGCCATGAGGCTTCCAGCTTCTGGAATTCGGATTGATGCATCACCGCATTCAGTTGCTCGGAAATCAAGGCATCGATTTCGGCAATGCGCGCATCGAGGCTGGCGGTCAGATCGCGCGAAACGGTCACCGTGCCATCCAGCACTTGCTCGACCAGTTCGCCGATCAGATCACGGGTATGGCTTTTCTCTTGATCGTTCGTGGCGATTTTGCTGTTTTCGATGATGGTATCGAGTAAGGATGCCCGCTCGGCATACACCGGTGCGCCAGACTCAAGGACGGCTTGATCTTGGGTCATGCTTATTCTCCTGCTACTGGGCTACGGGTTTGACTGATTTGCTTGAGCTTTTCGGTGTCGCGAACGACTTCATCCAGCAACTCTTCAAGCTTGTCATTACCGACCACCTTGTTGCGCAGGTCGGCCAAACGCTGGCGGGCAGCCAATAATTGCTGCAAGGGCTCAATCTGATTCACCACATTCTGCGGCTCGAAATCGGCCAGTGAGTTGAAATTGAGCTCGACCGACATTTGCGAGCCATCATCTTTCAACTTGTTTTCCACCTTGTAGGCCAAGCGCGGCGCCATGCCTTTGAGGACATCATCAAAGTTGTCGCGGTCAATTTGCACAAACTTACGCTCTTTGAGCTTGGGTAGCGGTTCTTTGCTTTGCCCGCTGTAGTCGCCCAACACGCCCATTACAAAGGGCAGCTCTTTGTTTTCGATCGCATCGCCGATTTCAACGTCGTATGTGATTTGCACCCGTGGCGGGCGCACGCGAGATAATTTCTTCTGAGTACTTTCCTTGCCCATGACCTATCCCCAAGTGGCAATATAAAAAGGTGCATCAATCAATGTTTGATGCGATTTGACGAACAACTGCTTTTAACTTCAAAACATTCAGTGACGGATCGCTTAACTGACGGCCCAATACATATGCCGCTTCCGCGTAGCGCTGGTGACTGCACCACGGTCCTACCTGCCCCTGCGCTAAAATGCTGCGAGCCAACTGCAAATCTGCGCCCCAAAACAACTGGATGGTTTTCTGATCGAATTCGGCAGGGCTCAGCACGAGGTACTTTTGCTCTGCGCGGGTAATCAAGGCCAGATTGATCGGATGGGCCGGCAAAAACTCAGTGGCGGTACGGTATAAATCCAGCCAAACGGCGGCCCCCAAAATGGCCTCCCCCTGCTGCGCGGGCAAAGGCAGCACAAACACTTGCGGCGACATTCCTGCACCGAAACGTTGCACCAGCTTGAGGTAAAACATGAAAGCCAAGAGCGTACTTTCCAGATCCTGCAAGCCCGCTGCCTGCAAGCGCTGGCCCAGGGTCTGGCTACTGAGCTGACTCATGTAGCGCTGCAAGAGTTGCTCGGCCAGATCGATATCCGCGGCTGAGCGAGCGCTAAAACTGATTTGCTCTTCCAGAAATTGTTTGCAGGCCAGCATTTCCACCGAGTTATCAATGGCGCTGCTCAGCTGATCGCGCAGCCCGGTATAGAAAAGTTCGTTAGCGAGCAGGTATAGCGCCTCAGCCCCCGTCAGGCTTTCACCTGGGACACATACCCCTGCAGAAAGCGGATATTTCCGCCCTGCTTCATCCTGACTGGGGTGCACCACGCCCAGGAAACTCCACTTGCCATCTTGGCTGCGCAGCATGAATTCACTGGGCCCATGACCTAGATAGGCCTCGACCCATTCAGGATTGACGGTGATATCGGCCAAGCTACGTGCAAAGCGCTGGTCGACATCCTGCACCATCGGGTGCCCCGCATTGATGCGGATAAAATCTGCGCGACGTGGCAGCTTGCCGAATACGGCGTACTGCAATTGTTGCTCATGGTTTTTTTTGAGATTGAAAGGCATGGCTCAAATCCTTTACATGGTCACGCGTTCTGGCAGGGAAAGCTTGCGTAAACCATTGAGCTGCAACGGATTGACACCACTTACCGCACGATAATTAAAGCGCACCACCTCAGCTTCACCCGCATCCCCTTTGCGAATTTTCCAGCTTAGAACCGCGCTATCTGCATCCTGCTTTTCAACTTGTGCCTGTGATACCAGCTTCAGCCAGCCCATGCGACCCGGATGATTCGTGACCACCGCACTGGCTCCATTGAACGCCACGACTTGAATTCGCGCCCCTTGCGCGCCATTGTTATTCGGCCAGGCAAAGGTTTGCCACGGCTGCGGGCCATTGCGATATTTGATTTCCTGACCATCCACCACCAAGGTGATTTCCGATAGGCCCGGCGTGGGTACAGGCTGCAATTCAAATTTGGCGTTATCCAGCTCGGCCAGCTGATTGCTACTGCCTAGCGCATCCAGGCGGCTAAAACCCGTTAAAAAGGCCGGGTTAAATTTAATACCCATATTGGCCCAGCTGCGTGGAACGAAGCCACCTGCCTGCTCGATAATCAGCCCCGTCAGGTATTTTTCTTTGAACTTGCCCAGCGCGCCTTCATTCGGTTTGAGCAGTTTGGCAATATCCCCCATCGAGGCTTCCGGCCCACCATCTGCGAAAGGGTACTTAGTAGCCAGGGTTTTCCACTGGCCATAGACTTCACGTTGCCAAGCTTTATTAAGATCACTTTCCACTGGCCCGAGCAACGCCGCATAGGTTTGCATCAATGGGCGCACTAGCAATGGGCGGACCATTTCACGGGTTTCGGCATTCACCGATACCAGCAGACTGTTATCGATTAGCTGCAAGGTTTCGGCGAGCTCGGAACCTGAACCATTGAGGGTAGCCTGCACGAGCGGTCGCGCCTGCGCGCCCGGATCATCCGAAGCGGCGATCAGGGTCAGTTTATTGCGCAACTTGCCCAATTGCTCAAAGTAGCTATTGAGTGGTGCGACCCCACTTTGGTTTGGCTGTACTAATTGTGCCAAATCCGCAAATTGCTGGCCCACTACTCCGCGTTGTAAAGCGGGCGCGGTGGTTGGTGCTGCTTGGCCTTTGATTAATTCGGTGGTTTTTTCGATCACCGATTGCTTGGCTGTCTGGATCTTATCTGACAATGCCGATGGATTATCCCAAGCGGTTTCCTGCACGGCACGAGCCAAAATCAACTTAACCGGTGACTGCTGCACATCGCTGAGTTTGCTAATCGCATTACTTGCGGCCGGCAAACCACTAAAGTCACGAACAATCACGCCCTGCAGGAATTTTTTCCATTCAGCAGCATATTCCTGCCGATACAGGCGCTCTAATTCTTCCTGATTTTTGGCGGCATTCCCGTCCGCCCCAAGATTATCTTTCTGGCTAGAGGCCAATACCCAGTCATCCGACTTCACCTCCCCTTTGCTGGCTTCGGCAATTTCAGTACGGACGAATTTCTCCCACGCTTCACGGGTAAAGGCACCCGCCACCATTTGGCTGCCTGCCACCACATCCGTGGCTTGCTGATTGAGAATTTTTGGCACAGTCAACGGCGCAAAGCGGGTGTTGGCACGGGCTTTGATTTCGTTATAAACCCGCTCAGTCGCGCTCAATTGCTTGACCGAGGCACGCAGCACACTACGCGCATCATTGACAACTTGTGCGTTGTTTTCAATCAGTGGCAGATCGGCCTCTTTGATCTGACTGATGTAAAACGCAATCAGTCGTTCTGCAACTGCAGCCATCTCTTCTGGCGTGCGCCCGCCACGGTTTTCTTCCAGCCAGCTACGCCAGTAGCGTGGAATCTGATCAGCCAAATGCGCCTCTTCCATCCGAGTCTGTTCATGCAGCATCAGGTATGTTTTTAGCGCGTTGTAACCAATGTCCAGTTTTGGCGCCGCCGGTGTGGCATTGGCCGAAGCGGCGGTTTCTGCGGTAGCACGCTGTGGCACAGACCATGCGCCGATCTTGATGTTGGGTAACCCCTCCGGCTTACGGCGCGGAGGCTGTTTTTTAACGGGTGCAGTGGTGGCAGCTGGCGTGGCGACCGGCCCAGTCGTGGCCTGGGGTACACTGGTGGGCTGCGCCGTAGGCGCTGGGGCTACTGCCACTTGCTGGGCGGCCACCTGCTGCAACGTCCGCTCCAGGTTTTGCTTCACGGGTTGCAGCATCACCGCATACAGCTCGGTGAAGTATTTTTTGCGCATGGCCGTTTCAAGCGCTTCACCCTGATAGAGACCTAAGCCGACCTGCCATGGATGGCCTTGTTTACGATAGCTCTGCAAAATTTCCAACTGGGTTTGCATGGTGCGCAAAGCTTGCAGGCGATCATAGACACTGCCGGAAGAGGCCAGCTTTTGAGCGCTTTGATATTCACCGGCAACTTGCTCGATGAGCTTCTTGTTTCCGATGTATGACCATGTCCACAAGCCTGCACAAAGCGCCACAGCACATACCCCCCCCACCATACCGGCAATGCGCCATTTGGATGAGCTGGTACCAGTCTGGCTGACGACCAGATGCTGATCAGGAAAAATCACCTCGCGGAACAAATCGCGCAAGAAATAGCTGTATGAAGCTGGAGCCTGGCGGACATCGAAGCCACTGCGGGCCAAATCAAAATGTTGCGCCACCCGTGTAGCGGCCGCAATGCGCGGCAGTCCATCTTGCAAGGCGCTAGAGAAATAAAAGCCTCGTAATAATGGGCGGCTGTGGTACGGGTCATCCTGATACAGCAATTCCACAAACTTGCTCACCGCCTCTTTCAACGCATTGAACTCAATCGGGAAAGCAAAATAAGCAGGTTTATTTTGATTGCCGCGGTGCGCGGACATCTTTTCTTCGCCCACTTGCTGCAAACCACGCAGCAATGCCTCAAATTGCTGTTTGATCACCTGCTTGATGTCAAACCCAGCTCCCTGCTCCGCCGTCAGGGTCGCACCCCATACCCGATTACGCTCCTCATCGGACAATTCTTCGAAAAACTGCGCAAAACCGCCGAGCAAATCCAGCTTGGTCAGCACCAGATAAATCGGTACTTTCAGCTGAAATACATCTTCGATTTCATGAATACGCTCGCGGATTTGCTTGGCGTACAGTACAAAACCTTCAGAGTTAAATTGTGCGAGCTCGGGCAAGCTAATCGTAACCAGAATGCCATTCACCGGCGCTTTAGGGCGATACCGTTTAAGTAGCTTAAGAAATTCGATCCATTCGGTTTTATCTTCAGCTTGCGTGGCGTAGCGGCCAGCAGTATCGAGCAGCACGCCTTCGGTAGAGAAAAACCAATCGCAATTGCGGGTACCGCCCACCCCTTGAATGCCATGCTTATCACTAAAGGGAAAGCTCAAACCCGATTGCAAAATCGCCGTACTTTTTCCCGCCGCTGGATGCCCAATAATCATGTACCACGGCAATTCATACAGCGCAGCCGAACCGCGCGCCTTGCCCAATTCCGAGGTTTTCAAGGTATCGATGGCGCCCAATAGCCGCTGACGCAAGAGATTAACCTCGGCACGCTTATCGGCGCTAGCCCCGATCACGGCCTCATCGGCCTGCTTTTGCAGCATTTTTTCAATGAGTGCGCCAGCACGATTGCTGAACAACTGCCCCAGCAATAAAGTCGCGACCCAAAGCATCATCACCGCAAACACCCAACCAAAGCGCGCTTCGGCCGACTGCAAACCGAACATCGGTCCCACAAACCAGATCAATGCAATCAGAATCAAAAACCCGATTGCCGAGATAAGTTTGGCATTACGCTGCCAGCTACCCATCTTGCTATACCCCACTCTATTTATTTTTTTGCAACAACTTGGCCAATGAGCCCGTTTGCTCAATGTGCCCATAATCTTTAAATGACCAGTTTCCGCCCCAAGTGAGGCCCACAGCCGCAGCTTCTTCGCCTAGGGCCTGATAGGCCTGCATCGCCCATTCATCTTTCGCTGACAGCACAATCTTGCCGTTTCGAACCGGCGCCAAATCCACGGCCAAACCGTATTGGTGCTTGCTTTGTCCACCCTTAGCTTTGGTAACCACATTAGCGAGCTGTGCCAACTCATCCTGCCGCTCTGCACTGCGATACCCCTCCAGCAAGGCCAGTGGATAGCCGCGCTCTTCCATTTTCTTCATGACCTGCAATACCTGCTGTACAAATACCGGCTCTAACAAAGACCAGTCTCGACTGGCATGCATCAATCCGGGACGCTGGCTAGCAACGGCCAGAAAGATCTCGGGCGGCAAAGGCGCAGGGGGCTCAAGCCGGGCCTCGGTTAAGGCCGCGTTGATATGCAATTGGCCTCGTAATTCGCTCGGAAGCAGAAATGAGAGATGATGAAAAGCATCTAGGCGCAGAGTGCTCCAAATCACTAGACCAATCACCAGCACCAAAGCCGACAACCACCACAACAAGGGATTGACACCGGATGGCCGTAACGACGCGGCCGCCAATCCAGTGGACTCGACGTCTGCAACAGCTGGCTTGATATCAAGGCTTAAATCAGGAGTATCTGCCCCCACCTCAGCCAGTAGTAGCGCAGGTTTACTTGGCAAAAAAAAGCGATACCCAACCCACAGCAGTACTACAAAAATCACTGCCAGAGGCAGAAAAATCCACCAGAAGGCCAACGCAGGCAACCTCAATCCTCGGAAAACATTCCGGCCATTTGAACGAGGGCTGAGCTTATGATTACACGGCTTGCAATCATATGAACAAGATCACAGTAATGTTACAAGCATCCATGGTATACAGGCTTACTAGAAAATCAGACATTATTGACGCAAACCCGCAATGCCTTACAAAATTAAATTACAAAAAAGTCAGAAATCTAAAGTACTGACTTTGCTGCTCGCGCTCCCTCTCGTGGCCGCCTGCACCTCGACCGCACCAATCCCCGTCAATCTGCAAGCTCAGGCCGAGCCGACACTGAACCGTGATACCAGCGGCAAATCGCTCTCGCTGGTAGTACATGTCTACCAGCTCAAATCTTCAGAACAATTCAATCGACTCACATTTGATGAAGTGACAACTGGCAAACCAGCGGAGCAATTACTGGGCGAATCTTTGGTTAAGAAGCAGGAAATGGTGCTACTACCTGGCAAACCGATTGAATTACCCGATCAATTACAAAATGAAACCCAGCTAGTCGGCATCGTGGGCTTTTTTCGTAAACCACACCCTCAGTACTGGCGCGTTCTATTGGATGCAAAAGCCATTCGCAAAGATAAGGCGCTGAAGATCGGCGCGGGTGACTGCTATGTGTATTCACTTAATCCAAGCCCCGTAGCAATTCCTGGCCAACCAGCCTGGAGCAAGCCAGATTGCCAAGGCAACAAACCCCGCAGCCGCTAAGCGCTGCCAGCGCTAAACACCATCATTAGCATTTATTACAAGTATTCGAATTTATGATCAAAGCTAAACGCGTATTGTGGGGCGAAGGGATGTTCTTACGCCCGCAACACTTTCAACAGCAGCATTTATTTACCGAGGCTGCACTGAGCACCGAACGGCAACTGTTCCATCGGTATGCTTGGGGAGTACGCCGCTTTCAGATTGACCAAGAAGCTTTACGTGGTGGTCAGATCCGCTTGGATCAGCTGGAGGTCTTATTTAAGGATGGCACCCAGTGTGCTGCGCCTTTACATGACCCATTGCCGCTGGGGCGCAATTTGCAAGATATTCCACAACTGGGAGTGAGCACCACCCTGTATGTTTGTGTGGCTCAATTGCAGGCCTATGGCGGCAATGCGATCAATCCGGATCAACAGGCCAATCGACCAGCGCGCTTTCGGACGAACCAAAGCCCGATTTCCGATCTGTATACCCAGGCGCTCGATGCCGATCTCAGCACGCTAGAGCTGGATATTCGCCTGATGTTCGAAGAAGAAAATCGCGATGGCTACGAACAAGTTGCACTGGCCAAGCTGCAAAAAAATGCAGCAGGCCAATGGGAAATCGCCAGCGACTTTTTTCCGCCCAGCCTGACGACTTCTGCGGTCGGAGAGTTAAGTAATCTGCTCCGGCGCCTGCTTGATATTCTGCTGGTAAAAAGCCAATCACTGGCAGGTGCGCACCGTGAGCGCGCCAAAAACGTCATGGAATATGGCACGAGCGACATTGCCTCATTCTGGCTACTGCACACGGTCAATCGCAACTTTGCCCGCCTCAATCATCTGGCGCGCTGCGAACCTTTGCATCCTGAAGAGCTATACCAAGCTTTATGCGAATTCTGCGGTGAATTACAAACCTTCTCCCCGCTCTATACGCTCGCCGACATCCCTGCGTATCAGCATGATGATCTATTCCAGGTATTTAACCTCTTGGATCTACAAATCCGCGAACTGCTAGAAACGGTCATCTCCGCCCGCTACGCGATTATCCCGCTGCACTCACCGAAGCCATCATTCTTTATCGGCCGTCTGGAAAGCGAACGCTTACTGGAAAACGTGGATTACTACTTGTCGATCCAAAGCGATATGCCGGCCACCGCCATCATTGAAAATGTACCCCTCAAATTCAAAGTGGGCGCCCCCGATGATGTGGAAAAAATCCTCAACTCGGCCATGCGTGGGGTCAGTCTCAGTCACGCCAGCCAAACCCCTTCAGCGGTTCCGGTGCGAGTGGGCAATCACTATTTTGCCTTTGAACCTCGGGGTGACATTTTCCAGCGCATGCAGCAATCACGCAGCATCTGCATCTATGTCCCGCAATCGCTCGCTGAGCTCAAACTCGAGCTGATCGCCGTTTTTAGATAGGAAATCATCATGAATCAAGCCCTAAGTTCAGCCGCTAGCCCCACACTCACGATCAATCAGCCCACCGCGCCTAATCTGCGTGAGCTGATGGAAGACGGCATTTATCTGCTATTTCTATTACGCGATGGCAATGAACCCAATAGCGCCGCTGAATTCAATCGCCGGATCGATCAGTTTCTCGCTCAATATGAGAAAAATGCCCGTAATTTCGGCAAAGAGAGCCATATCATCAATGAAGCAAAATACGCTTTCTGCGCACTGATGGATGAGCTGATTCTGGCCTCGCAATTTACACTGCGCGAAGAATGGGAGCGGATGCCACTGCAACTGCGTATTTTTGGTGAACATCTAGCCGGGGAGGGTTTTTTTGATCGACTGGAAATGCTCCGGCTTGATCCACCGAAAAACATTGAAGCACTAGAGGTATTCCACACCGCCCTACTATTGGGATTTCAAGGTAAATACCTGCTGGAAGGACAAGAAAAGCTGGGCTACCTCACCGCGCGAGTCGGGCAAGAGATTCAACAAGTACGCGGTGGCAAAGCCGAATTTGCCCCGAATTGGAAACTGCCGCAACGTTTTCAGGCCTTTGTTCGCCATGAATTACCGCTCTGGATGTACTTCGCACTATTAGCCGTCGTAGCAACCGGTATTTTTATCACTTATCACTTTTTGCTAAGCCAGCAAGTAGCGCAGGTGGTTGGCTAAGATGTCTCTTGCTCGTCGACAGGCGCTCATTGTTCCATCGATCCTAGATCGGCTACTGGATGATGAACCCGATCAACCGCAGCGAGATCAGCACATGCTGTTTGACATCTCGCAGTTCCGCCGTGCTTTGGCCCGTGATCTGGAGTATCTACTCAACACCCGCCTCATGGAGCAGGACGAAGTATTTGCCGCCTCACCGCTGGCGGCTGACTCCATGCTGCAATTTGGTATTCCGGATTTATCTGGCGTAAGTCTACTCAACCCGCAAGACCGCGAGCACTTGCGCGACCGGCTACGCAAAGCGATCGAACGACACGAACCACGATTATCACGGGTACGCATTAGCTTGGATGCGCCGCGCGAACTGGAGCGCCATCTGCGCTTTCGGGTGGATGCCATTCTCAAAGTCCATCCAACCCGCCCGCCTGTTAGCTTTGATGCAACCTTGCAGCTTTCATCCAATGTTTACCGCGTGATTAGCGATCGATAAGTCGAGCACTTATGAATCTATCCGACCTACTGTCCAGCTTCGCCTCGGCCTTCACCCAAGACCAGCGCCTGCTCACCCTCCAGCTCGGAGACGGCCAGCGCTGGAGCG
>NZ_JTLG01000007.1:0-99159 GCF_000799095.1 Chitinibacter sp. ZOR0017
GCAACAAAGTCAAAAAATAGCTGTAATTGCGCTTTTGTTGATAATGATCCCATTTGTTTTTACACAGCCTCGCCGATAAACTGACCTGTGAGCTGCATTCACAGTGTCTAACTGTTTCTTTAGTTCAGCGCCTTCGCGATGACCTGTGCAGTTCGTGTTATGGAAGTGACGCCCCCATTTGTCCAAACGGCGGGTAATGCGCGTACTCGCTGAGTACGGACCACTGGCAGCGCTTGCCATAATGCGCTGCGCTCCAGATCCGCTTGGCGATTAAAGGGCGCTATATGCAGCAATAGGCCTGACTCTAAACGAGCCAGTTCTGGCAGTTGGCGTAAATGCGTACCCCATGCGCTCCGTGGCTGTGGGCAGGCATTTTTAATGCCGAGCGCGGCCATTGCGGCTTCGGGCATCGAGTTGTCTCCATACGCCCAGTAGCGGGTTGGTGAAGCAAAGCGCACGATGCAAACAGCCGGTGGTTGCCCTTTGAAGCGCTGATTCACTGCGTCGCGTAATCGTTTTAATTCTGTTTTTTGTCGTTGCAGGAATGCCTCGTGAGCGGCGAGGCGATTGAGTTGAATGGCCAGTTGCCGCTGGAGTTGCTCGGCAGCATTAACGTTGTCATGATCGACCCGAAAAGAATCGAGCAGCAATGTCGGCGCGATTTTTTGCAGATTCGCCTGCATGCCGGCCAGCGCAGGATTAATAATGATCAGATCAGGCTTGAGCGCGTAAATGCGTTCCAGATTCGGTTCCAATCGGCTGCCGGCATCCAATACTTGTGCGTGTAGGCGAGGCTCTACTACCCATTGTTGGTAGTCTTGGCGGTCTGCGACGGCCAATGGGGTGACGCCCAAGGCAAGTAAGTACTCGGTGGCTTCCCAACTCAAGGCGATGACTTTCTTGGGTGCGGCCTGAAGCAAACTACTCAGCAACATACCAAGCAAAATCCAATATATCTTCATGCGATCCTCCTACGTCGGCAGAGTAAACCAATGACCAACAGGCTCCCGCAGGTCCATGATGCCAGTGCACCGACCGGGATTTGGCTTGGGAAAAAAACTGTTCGACTGGCCAGATCCGCCAACCCGAGTAGAGCTGCGCCAATCAGGCTGGCGAGCCAAAGCTGATCTTTAATCGTGCGCGCGCCAAGCTGAATCGCCAGCTGGGGTAACACCAAGCCGATAAAGGCCAGCGGACCGAATTGACTGCTGATGGCAAGACTGAGCAGGCCTGCAAGCAGTAGCAGCAGTACGCGTGCTTGCGGCACTGCTAAACCGACCGCTTGGGCGAGTGTTTCTCCAAGGCCAAATAGCAATAACACACGCGTAAACACTAAACTTATTCCACCCAAAATCAGTACTGCGCCCAGTAAGGCAATCGCTTGCGTGGGGGTGGTGTGATAGGTGGAGCCCGCGAGCCAATTCAATAATTGAAAGCTGTCTTGGTTACCCTGGGCCAGTACTAGCTGCAAAGCCGCTTCTAATAAAGAGGACAGGCCAATACCCAGGAGAATCAAGCGTGCGGGGCTTTGGCGTGGGGCGAGCCAGCATAAAGCCAGGAGCACCACTACGGCGCCGCTACTGGAAAAGAGCCAGAGTGAGAGGCTGGTGCCAATCCCAAGGCCAATTAACATCCCGAGGCTTGCACCCGCAGAGATTCCCAGTAGATCTGGGCTGGCGAGAGGATTATTGAGTAAGCGCTGCAAAATCAGTCCCGCAATAGCGAGGCCCATCCCTGCGGCGCAGGCCGCCATCATGCGGGGCCAGCGTAGTGCCCATAAGCCTGCATCGGGCCAACTGATCAACCAGTGGCCAGCCGCATCTTTGCCGCTGATGGCGCAAAGTAGCAAGATTAAAGCGGCCAATAGACACAACCCAATCAGCGCCGCTGGCTGATGGCGGGATGGGTGTCCGGTGGCATCGGGCAGGCTTGAGGCCAGTGGGAGTTTCAAACACAACCAGATTAAGATTGGTCCACCTAGCAAACCGATTGCGGCACTCGTGGGCAGCAGATCCGCAAGGTGGCGGCTCAACCAGATCGCCACAATATCGGCCAGCAATAAAGTAATCGCGCCAAGTAGGGCGGCCATACCCAGATTGTCGGCCGGTTTATGCGCTCCGAGTAGCCGCGCTAATGCCGGGGCCAACAGGCTCACAAAACCGATAATCCCCACCGCCGCGATGGCTAGCCCATTCAGCCAGAGTGCTAGTAGTGAAGTGATGATCGCCAGACGCATGACATTTAAGCCGGCGGCGGCGGCGGCTTGGCTACCCAGCTGTAGTAAGTGCAATGGTTTGCAGAGTAAGGGAATGAGCAATAGTGCAGGAGCGAGGCGAGGCAGTAACCAGAGTACCCACTCCCAATCGTTTTGGGCTAAATCACCAGCCCCCCACACCAGGAGCGTCCGGCTGTATTGATCATTGAGCATGACAGCAATTGCCGCGACGCTTCCCAGAAGCAAGTTCAAGGCGGTACCCGCCAGTAGCGCATTCAGGCTGTGTAGCTGCCGCCAGCCGGCTAAAGCCCCAACCAGAATTAAGGCAAATAGACTGCCACCTAAGGCTAGCCATTCGAGTGGTAATTGGAGTCTTGGAGCCAGCACGCCTGCGAGGACAATTGCGCACCATGCGCCAGCCGAGGTGCCCAAGGTCATGGGCGAAGCTAGAGGGTTTTGCGTCAGTAATTGCAGTAAGCCGCCCGCCAGCGCCATGACCATACCCAAAATGACTGCGAGAGCAGTGCGTGGGAGATGCGTGTGCACGAAAATCAGCTGCTCCAGCGATTGCACTTCATGCAATGCTTGCCATTGTTGCGCCAGCGAGAGCGGGGTGCCGATTTGGATGTGCAGGGCCGCGAGTAGGGTGGTGACTAAAGCCAGTAGATACCAAGCTGGGCGCATCATGCGACAACCGCCACAGCATGTTTCCCGGGGCGAGCGAGGATATCGAGCTCAATGCCATACAAGTCATCTAACTGCGGGTGAGCCAGCAATTGAGCCGGCGAACCATCAAACCAGATTTGTCCTGCTTGCAAGGCGATGATGCGATCTGCATAGCGGAGCGCCAAATTCAAATCATGCAAGATGGCCACGACGGCACAGCTTTGCGTCGACACCAAGTGCTGCAGCAAAGCCATTAACTGATATTGGTGAGCTAAATCAAGCGCCGAGCTGGGTTCATCCAGGAGCAACATCTGCGCATCTTGCGCGAGCAACATGGCTAGCCAGGCCCGTTGGCGCTCACCACCTGATATTTCGTCCAGCGCGTGTTCAGCTAAATGGCTGACATCGGCTTGCTGCATCGCGGCCGTGATGCGCTCTTTATCGTTTTCCTGCCAGCGTGCTAGCCAGCCACGCCAGGCGAAACGGCCTAATTCAACTAATTCACGCACTTGCATCAGGGCTGGCTGTGGGATTTGCTGCGGCATGAATGCAATTTGCTTGGCTAATTCCCGCGGTGCATAAGTTGCGATCGGGCGACCCTGCAGCAAAACCTGCCCTTCATCGCTGGGTAGCTGCCCCGCTAACACCTTAAGGAGCGTGGATTTACCAGAGCCATTGTGGCCAAGAATGACGGTGAGGCCATGTGGGGGCAGATTGAGCTGATCGATCTGTAACAGTATTCGCCCCTGCCGGGCGATTTTTAATTTTTGAAGCTGGAACATGGTGGGTATGTTTCTGTGGCTGTTTTATTAATTGATTCTTGAGGCTATACCCTAGGTGGGTTCTAGTTCGCGGCGGATTTTTTCAAGGCGGATTGGCATTGGCCAACGTGGGCAGGTGCTACAGGCTTCTTGGCCTGGGAGACGAAAATGCTGGCAACAACCCTGGCGATTCAACGCCGGCACGCAAGCACCTGACGGCAGCCGCACTTGCATCACATTGCCGTGTTGTTGCCACCCCAATGCATCTAGCCAACATGCAGTTTGCGCATCGAGCTGATGTGCAGACCACTTGAAATGTTGCGCCACTAGCAGCAGCGCTGAGAGCACGCAATCGACGGTCATGCAGGCTGCCTGCTTAGCTGAGTAGCGGCTGAGCTGAACGAGCTGCTTGTAGTGCGCGTGGTGATAGCGCAGCAGAGATTGCGCCGCCTGCGTTATCACGGGCGTGCTCGCCTCGCTGTTCGCCGCGTCGGCGGGCAAGGTCCACGAATGTGTGACGCCAGCGCACACCGTTTGCCAGAAGTGCTCCAAATCAAGCGCACGATGGGCGCAATGCACCGCCAGCACACAGGCGTACGCCGGTTGCCACATCAGCATGCCCCAGCTACGCGCACGCCAGTAATGCACCCCGGCCTCAGGTGTGCGGCTTTGCCAGTGTGCGTACAATTCGCCTATCAGCGAATGCTGTTCGCCACGCTCAGGTCCGGCCTGCCCGTGCAGATACGGGCAAACGCGGGCGATTTCAGTCAATACTGCCGGTAGCAATTACACCTCGCCAAGGCTGGCCGGATCGCGCCAACGCGCCAGCGGATTGATCAGCAGACCGGCCATTTGCAAGCCGCTGGCCGGGTCTTCCAGATTGAGCATGTGCTTGTTATTGGCCATTTGCAGACGATTCAGGCACGAATGCTCAAAGTCGGCGGCAAACAGATCGTAGCGGGCAAATTGCTTGGCCAGTTGCGGGTGCTCTGACTGATAGCGATGCGTGCAGCGCGCCACAGCATGCCAAAATTGTTCGACGGTATAAGCGCATTGATCGTGCAGGATGGCCGCGACATGACGCAGATAGCCGTCAAATACGTCAATAAACAGGCAGAGCGTTTTCATTTCATCCGGAATATGGGTGGAAACGCGCAGCATAATTTCGGGCAACTCGACTGCCGGATTCAGGATGCCGACTTCTTCGGCAATGTCTTTCATCAGTACGCGCGCAACGCGGTGATTTTTTAAAATCATGATTAGGTTTTCGCCGTGCGGCATATAGATCAGATCATGCTGGTAGAAGCAGTGCAGCAGCGGCGCAAAATAGGCGTCTAGATATTCGGCGACCCACTGATCGGTGCTGATGCCCGATGCCGAGATCAGCTCGGCAATCAGCGCGCGGCCATCGTTATCCAGATGTGCCAGCGCCGTCATCGTCATCAGCTTTTCGCCTTCCTGCAGATGCGTATTCGGGTTTTCACGCCAGAGCGCGGCCAGCATTTTCTTGAAGGCGTTGTTTTCCTTGATCGCCGCTTCGTAATACGGATTGCGATAGCCGATGGCTGCCACTTCGCGCAGGATATGAAAGCCTTTGCTTTGCAGATAGGCATCGCCCTCGACCAGCGCATACACCCAGTCGTTAATCGCTGGCGTGGCCAGCATGTAATACGGCGACAGGCCGCGCATAAAGCCCATATTCAGCACCGATAGCGCGGTTTTGACATAGCGTTTGCTGGTGTCGCTGACATTGAAAAAAGTCCGGATCGATTGCTGCGCCAGATATAAATCATCGCCCGTACCCAGAAACACAATCTGCTGCTGGGCAATTTCTGCGGCAAAGGCCATCGCTAGTTTGTTTTGCCATTGCCACGGGTGAGCGGGCATCAGCCAGTAGTCGCCATCGTTCAGGCCCAGCGCCTGTAAGCGCTGGCGGAATTGGGCAAGCTGCGCCTCGCCCAGCTCTTCACGCATCATCTGCTCGTAATCCAGCGTGGCCGAGATCGACAAAGTTGCGCGTTGTTTATGTACCGCCAGCCAGACAATCTGGAATGGGGTCGCCGCTTCCGGTGCGTAGCGGCGGTAATCGTTGGCGTCAAAACCTAGTCGGCCATTATTGGCCACAAAGCATGGATGGCCTTCGCTCATTGCGGTTTCCACGCGTTGGAAATCGGCATGAATCAGCTCGGCTGCGCTGGGCGCTGCGCGGTCGTGTTTGTACGCGCTGCCATAGAGTGTGCTGCTGATTTCATCCAGATAGACCGGCAGCACATGTTCTTTGAGCAGCAATTGCTCGCGCAGCTCGAGCATAAACAAGAGTGCGTCCAGCTCCTGTGGCTGCTCGCCGTTGTGCTTGCTGATCGAATCGGCGGGAATGCTCCAGTGATTCAGAGCCAGCAGCTCGGCACGAAAGCGATAGCTGATCTGACCGTCATCGCTGTGAATCTGGTATTGCCCATCGGCTTGCTGCACCGGCGTGAGCAGGCCTTCGTGGGCAAATTCGCTGATGGCCTTGCGCACCAGCAAGCGGTTGACCTTGTGCCAGATGGCGGGGTTCAGGTGGGCGCATTCGGCCAGAGTGGGGGCGGGCAGGCGAGTGGTCATGCAGTGATCTCCAATTCGGTAGCTTGCAGAAAAGAGGCGCGATCGCAGATGGCAAACCAGGCGGTTTTGTACGAGAGCTTGATGGTGTGCTGGTAACAAAATCCGGCGTCGCGATTTATCGGGTGGATCTTCTGGTTGTTTACATCCGGCTCGACGACCACGCGCAGATGGCGGCTCTGGCTAAATAGAAAGGACAGAATCGTTTGCATCACCGCGCGGGTAAAACCGTGCACGGCGGGGCCACTGGCGGGGGCGACCAGAAAATGCATGCCGATATCGCCAGCTTGCACGGCGTAATGCTGGCCGAGTTCGTCGTGTGCCGGATCGTAGGTTTCAAGCAGAAACGCAGGCTGGCCAGCGTAAAACGCCAGATACGGCGTGCAATGCACCGACTCGATTTGCTGGCGATAGCATTGCGCCACTTCATCGGGGCTGGCCTGCTGCATGCCCCAGAAGCTGGCACGCGGTGCTGTGACCCACTGGTGTAATAAGGCAAAGTCGGCGCTGGACAGTGGCCGCAATTGAAATTGCCCCACGCCGCTGACGGTGTGGCAAAAAACCATCTCGGGTGTGGCAGCGTTCTCGTTCAAATCACGGCAGGACATCGGCAGTTCTCCGGGTGGGCAGCGCGGGGGTGGCATTGATCAAGGGATACAGCAGCAAGCTCAGCAAGAGCCCGGCGGCAGCAAGCCAGAATGGCGTGCTCAAACCATGCAGGCTGACCAGCCAGCCCGCGCTGTAATACGACATCAGCACGCCAATGTTCTGAAACAGGTTGATCTTGCTGTAATCGTGCGCATACGCAGCCGGGCTGCTTTTTTCGAAAATCAGCGCGTCAAGGCGCACGGTGAGCTGGAATGAAGCCCAGCCAAACAGCACGCGGCCAAAGAGCACCCAGCCTGTTTCTCCTGAGCCTTGCAGCAGCAAACCGGCAATGCCCAGAATCAGGCAAAAGACCGCATGGTTGGCCAGACTTTGCAGCCCGACGCGCTGGTTGAACCACAGCGCCAGCAGACCCACCGCCGCCGGTATGGCGTACACCCACGCCGCCAGCTGCACGCCGTGTTCAGGCTCGATTGGCTGCCAGTACTGCACAAAAAACGGCACGATCTGGTATTCGCTGAAATAAAACACCAGCATCAGTACGCCCAGCGGATAAATTCCCCGCGAGGTGGTGATTGGCTGGGCGGTGTCTTCGGCCGGTGGCGCAGGCTGCTCCAGCCCTGCATAAATCAGATAGGCGCAGACGCCAATCTGCACAATATCGCCGACGGCCATCAGCAGGAAAGCATGCTCCAGCGGCCAGTGCGTCAGCGCAAAACCACCCAGCACGGCACCGGCAATATGCCCAAAGTGCACGACAATCGACAGGAGGCCGATGGTATGGCCGTGATTGGCTTCGTCCTCGCCCGCCATCAGATAGGGGTAAATCAATAAGTAGCTGGCCTTGAAAACAATCATCGCCAGCGACAAGACCCAGAACAGCCACAGGCTATCGGTAAAACTGCAGGCGATGCACAGCAGGCCCGCACCAACCTGAGTCCACAGCAGTAGCCTTAACGTACCGCCGTGGCGCACCATGCGCGCCCAGAAAGGCAGCGCCAGCATGGCCACGAGGCAAATTGCCGCCGTATACGTGCCGATGTGTTCGGGATTGCTCACGCCAAAGCGCTCGGCAAAATACTGCGGATAAAATGGCAGCAACATCGTGTCGGCGATCACGGCCACCGCGGTCATGGCAATCAGCCAAAATTTCAAGCCCATGCCATTTCCTGCTGTTCGGTGGCGCTGAGGCCAAATTGCTGGAAAGCTACGCGTTGCTCGATCGGGTAGGGCGAATACCCCAGCACTTCGCGCAGGATCACCGAATTGCGATGGCAGGCCATGGTCAGATCGGGCGCGGCCAGGCCATGCGTATGTAGCTCGGCGTTTTGCACAAAAATCTCGTTGCCGTGCAGGTCAATGCTGTAGTTGCGGCGCACGGCCAGACGGCCTTGCGCATCGAAACGGATGCGATGCTGCACACCCTGCATAAATGCCGGTGCCTGATAACCATAGCCGCTGGCGATCACTAAACCATCGTAGTTGGCGTGTTCACCTTGGCCGGTTTCATGGTGATGCAGCTTGAGTGTGTAGTTGCCGTTTTTCAGCGTCAGTGCCTGCATTTCCACATTGCTGAGCAAGCGGCTGGGCAGCTCTCCATCGAGCTTGAGGCGATACAGCTCGTCAAAAATAGCGTTGATCAGCGTCCGGTTAATGCCTTTGTACAGGCCTTTTTGCGATTCCAGCAGTGGCAAGCGGGTATGGTCGGGCAGCGCGTGGAAGTAGTCGATGTAATCGGGCGAGGTCATTTCCAGCGTGAGCTTGGTGTATTCCAGCGGGAAAAACCGTGGCGAGCGGGTGATCCAGTCGATCTGGTAGCCATAGCGGCGCGCATCCTGCAACAGATCAAGGTAAATCTCGGCTGCGCTTTGCCCGCTGCCCACCACGGCGAGGCGTTTTTTCTGCTGCAGCTGGGTTTTGTACGTCAGATACTGGCCGCTGTGTATCACTGGCACACCCTCGCAGCAGGGTGGTAATTGCGGCTTGGTGCCGGTGCCTAGTATTAGCTTTTTTGCCAGATATTGGCTGCTCGCGCCCGTCCTCGTTGATGTGCAGGATAATACATAGCAGGCCTGTTGTTCGTCGTAGCGCGCAAACTGCACAAATTGCCCAAAGCGCAGGTTGCTTAACTGACCCGCCACCCACTGGCAATACTGGTTGTATTCCTGCCGCAGCAGAAAGAAATCTTCCTTGATGTAAAAGGCGTACAGGCGGCCGCTTTGCTTGGCGAAATTCAGAAAGCTGTACGGGCTGGTCGGGTCGGCTAGTGTGACCAGATCGGCGATAAACGAAGTCTGCATCGTTGCTCTGTCTAGCAGCATGCCCGGGTGCCAGTTGAAATGATCGGCCATGTCAAAAAACAGCGTTTTCACTCCTTTGAGAGGCTCGCTGAGGGCGGCGAGGCCGAGATTGAATGGACCAATGCCAATCCCTATCAGATCGTAGATTCGATTTTCCATCCCTTCTCTCCAGTGTCTGTGTCGTTCAACTACGAGGCTGATACTTTAGTGCAAATAATAATCGTTATCAAATGAGTGTTGCAGTGATGAGGACGTAACCATTAAGTAAGCATGCTAAGTCGCCGTACGGCAGCACTTAAATATACATGACAATCATTATCATTATCGTTATTATTTTGTGGCGTTTTTTACAATTTCACTTCGTAGGTCGCCCAATGAGACAGCAAGCATTTAGCATCAGGCCATTAACCCTGGCATTAGCAGCCGCCGGTATCCTGCTGCATACACAGACGGAGGCCAGTGACGCCGCACTGCTGGATACCGTGAATGTAACGGCGACAAGCCAAGAGCCTACCGCGGGGGATTGGTCTACTCAGGACAGTCGGGCGGCGACCAAAACCACTACACCGCTCAATGAACTGGCTCAGTCAGTGAGTGTCGTGTCACGTGAACAGATCGAGGCATTGCGTCCAGTTACGGTAGCGCAGGCGCTTAACTATGCACCGGGTGCTTATGCAGGCTTGTTTGGTAGCGCAACGCGCTATGACTATGTTGCATTACGCGGGTTTGTGGATACCAGTATGGCCAATACGGTATTGGACGGAATGCGGCTGATGTCGGATGCCGGTGCCTTTAGTGCCTTCCAGATTGATCCGTATTTCATCGATCGGATTGATTTGGTGCGAGGTCCAATTTCCGTGCTATATGGCAACGCGGCACCCGGTGGGATGGTGGCGCTGATGAGTAAACGTCCTCAGCAGCAAGCTGAGCGAGAAATCCGGCTTGATGTGGGAGCGAACAACGAGCGAGGGTTTGCTTTCGACCTCACCGGTGGCTTAAGCGCGGAGTGGAGTTACCGTCTCACTGGTTTGACACGTGCTGCCGATAGCATGCAAAACCATGCGAAAGAAGAGCGACAGGCTTTGATGCCTCAATTGATGTGGAAACCCAATGCGGATACCGCATTGCTTTTGCAAGCCTATCTGCAGCGTGACCCAGAGGGCGGTTTTCATAGCGGTACGCCGTTTGAAGGCTCGGTAACTTCGCATGCAGGAAAGCAGATTGCGCGCGAGTTTTATGATGGCGAGCCGGGCAATGATCAATTTGACCGCCGTCAGAATATGTTTGGGTATCAGTTCGAGCACCGTTTTGCGCCAGCTTGGCAAGTACGCCAGAATTTGCGATATACCGATGGGCGCTCAAAACTCGAGCAGGTTTATCAATCCGGTTGGGCGAGTGATACCGAGCTTTCGCGTGGGTATTCCTTCTCCGAGGAGCATTTGAAAGGCTTAGCGGTAGATACCCGTGTACAAGGCTCGTTTGGCACAGGCATGTTGATACACGACTTGATTGCCGGGATTGATTATCAAACGCGGGAAAACTCAGGCTATTGGGGTTGGGGGAGTGCAACGAATATTGATGCCTTTAATCCAGTGTATGGGCAAGCGACACTAAGCAAAGATGGCCAGACCAATTTTGTTCGCAAATTTAGCCAACTTGGATATTACCTGCAAGACCAAGTTTCGCTTGGCGGCTGGCGCTTTACCGGTGGCCTCCGTTACGACCGGGCCACAACCTCTTCGCATGATCCGGACTCCAAGAGCACCACCGAGTGGGATGGTGGGGAGTGGAGTCGTCGTTTAGGTGCCTTGTATTTATTTGATAATGGCATTGCGCCGTATGTGAGTTATAGCGAGTCGTTCGATCCAACCAGTAATACCGACATTAACGGCAAGGTGCTGCAACCTACCCGAGGAACGCAGTATGAGGCCGGGCTTAAGTACCAACCGCATCCGGGTTTGCTGCTCACCGCCGCAGTATATGATTTGGAGCAGAAAAACGTCGGTCGGATGGTGCCAGGCCAATCCTATTTCGAGCCGGTGGGCACGGTGCAATCGCGTGGTCTGGAGCTAGAAGCGCAGTGGTCAGTCACCAAAGCGCTGTATGTGCAGGCGGCCTATACCCGGAATCAGATGAAGATCAAAAATGGCGCGCCCGAGGCTGAAGGCAAGCGGCCTCGGCAATCGCCAGAGCAAATGGCTTCAGCGTGGGTGAATTACACCCCACTGGAAGGTGCGCGTTTGGGGCTCGGTATTCGCCACATCGGAAAGAACTATGCGGATATTGCGAATACCATGACGGTATCAAGTGCTACTTTGGTGGATCTTTCAGCCAGTGTGGAGCTTGGGCGTTGGAGCAGTGCGTTGAAGGGAGCAGCCTTGCAATTGAGTGCTAGCAATCTGTTCGATAAAGATTATGTGGCCGCTTGCTACGACGAAACGTATTGCTACTTTGGTAACGGCCGGACCGTGACTGGGACGTTGAAGTACAGCTGGTAACTGTTTCTAGTACGTTCATGTATTCAACCTGGCTTTAGTTCGAGCCCTGTTCTTAAAGTGTGCGATACATGTCTTATGCCCTCCCGGTAATTAGGGGAGGGCATTTGCAATTAATGTTACGTCTGGCCATATGGCAGGTTTGCATTCAGAACCGGCCATACACAGCGGAGCGGTGACCGACTGCTTAGACTGAGAAGCTGACCTGTGAGCTGTATTCACAGTGTCTAACTGTTTCTTTAGTTGAGCGACTTCAGCATAGCTTACGAAATTCCCCTAGTGAACAAAACATTCTTATTCGTCCACACGGTGTGTAATGCACGTACACGCTGAGTACGAACTATAGGCTGCACTTACAACATGTGCGGTGCTCTGGATCACTGAGTGTCGCGCACTGCGTTGATGTGTTTATTTATTACATCGAGCACTAGTTTAGGGTGCGTATGATGGATGAAGTGCCCCCCTGGTACCGCAATACTCTCACCATTGATTAGTCCAGCACTAAAGTCCTGCTGACTTTGAATCCAGGCACGAATAAAACCGTCTGAGTGCGGAAACTCTTTCTGATTGTTATAGAGTAACGTGACTGGAATTTGGGCCAGCTGCTTGGCGTCGGGCACCTCATTGCGCCCATTTTTCTCACCAAGTACTTCTGCGCGGCCAGCTGCTGGCATCATGGCAAGCAACAAAAGATTGTCCGTCGGATCGCATAAATTTCCTTCATATTGCTTGCAGAGTGCAGTGAAATTCTTCATTCGGCCATCAATCAAAATAATACTGGCAACTTCATCTGGCCACTGTTGTGCAAAGTTGAGGACGTAGTAAGAGCCGATCGAATGAGCTACCAAAATATAGGGTGGATTGGCGCCCGCTTTTTGCAAATTTTGCCTTAATGTATGGGCAGCCTTGCTTGGCAGCCGAACCGGAGGGACTTCTCCAAATATTTCTTCACCCCAGCCAGTACGGCTAAACGCGTATGTAGGTGCAATGGCTCCGACTTGTTTGATTAATTCATTCCAGGTGGCTTTGCCATCTTCATCCGCCCCATGCTCAAAAACAACCGCAGGTGTACCGGGGCGGTAACTTTGTATCGCATTAGCGGTAGTGGGGCCATTAATTGATTTAACAACGCCAATAGCCTGTGTACAGCCACCAACCGCAATGGATACGCTTATGCACGTGATGACGTGCAATGCTTGAGCTAGGATTGTTTTCATGCTGAAGCCCCTTGTTATTAGCTCCGAAACTACATGGAGCATCTCATCACATTGTTTCAGCAGTCACACTGCTCCCTGTGGATTGAGTTTTAATTACCTAGTTCGATGCCTAGAAGTCTTGGAGTTTTAAGTTCAGTCGAGACCAAGGGAATGTTGGTAATAAAAATGGCCTGATCCGATTAGATCAGGCCATATCATTTGTTGAGCGGCTAACCGGAAGTCGATTTATGACGGTTTATTCTGCCAGCCCTTGCAAAGTCGTTGGGGTAACCAGCCGCGGATAGCCCGCATCGATACTGTTCGCCCACAAGTCATAGCGCAGGTAGCTTCCATCTTTGAGGAAAAACATCATTTTGCCCCCCGTCCAGCGCAGGATAGCGGCAATTTGTTGCGCGTATTTGCCCAGACCGGGCCAAGAGTTGTCATCAATGGCTTTGGGGTAGCCGCTCTCGACCTGATCGGCGGATTTGTCATAGCGTAGATAACGGCCATCCGCCAAGAAGATTAAACCTTGAAGTGACCAACCAGTTCGTTAAGCTTGCCGGCAATTCGCTCGACCTCAGCGGCATTTTCCGCGGCGTGATGAATTGAAGTGCTCGTTTCCTCCACCATCTGCGAAATATCCTCAACCCGGGCTGCTATGCTGTTGCTGGCCATACTTTGCTCTTTGGTTGCCGAAGCCACTTCATGCAGATGGGCCAAGGTGTCTTCGGCTCCTGAATGAATGTGCTTCAAGGAATGGGCAACATTACGCGCCAACTCTACACCTCTCTCGACCTGAGGAATTGCTGCGTCCATCACATCCACGACACTGACAGTTTCACCCTGTATCGATGCCAGCATGTGTTCAATATCTACAGTGGCACTGGCGCTACGCTCGGCAAGTTTACGAACTTCATCGGCAACAACAGCAAATCCGCGACCCTGCTCACCTGCACGGGCAGCCTCAATAGCAGCGTTAAGTGCCAGTAGATTGGTCTGGCCGGCGATATCTTTGATTACCGCTGCAATACCAGAAATTTCCCGCGCCTTTGTATCAAGTTGGCGAATTTGGCCTGTTGCTTGGGTAACGCTGGCAGCAATGTGTTCCATGGTCGAGGTCGCGGAAGTCACTTGGCCCACACCGGTTTCGGCCAACTCGGTAGCCTGTCGCGATGCCTGTTCGGTTATGCCAGAGCTCTCCGAAATATGGTTGATGCTGACGGTGAGCTCCTCCATGGCTGCGGCCATCGACGTGGTGGCATCGGCCTGTCGCCCCGCGGCGATTGAAATTTCCCGGCTAGAGTTGGCAATAAGCGTTGCTTGACGGCTCAAGACTTCCGCATCGCCACGGACCTGGCTCATCACCGCACGTAAGCCGTGCGCCATTTTACCGAGCGTGGCCAATATACTACCAGTTGGCGCATTCTGAATATCTACTCGCAAATCACCTTCGGCGACTCGCTGCATAATTGCCATGCCGTCCTTAGGCTCGCAGCCCAGCTGTCGCACGATGCTCTTGCCAATAGCCAAGGCCACGAATCCAACGAGTGCGGCCAACCCTAACAGCTGGGCAATTCCAAGCAACAGGGCATTTCTGAATGCTTTATCGATATCATCTACGTACACCCCTGTGCCCAGAACCCAGTTCCACTCGGGGATCAGTATTGCGTAAGAAATCTTTGGCTCTGGAGTGTTTGAACCCTGCTTAGTGAAGAAGTAGTCAACAAAACCTCCACCTTGCTGCGCAGCAGCTGTCATTTCCTTCAAGATCAGCTTACCGTTGCTATCTTTCAGGTCACTCTTATTCTGCCCCTCGAACTCCGGCTTAGTAGGCATTAGGCGATAGACCTGATTTGTGTCGAAAATGAAAAAGTAGTCGGTTTTGTCAAAACGGACGTTGCGCAACGCCTCGACGGCGGCTTTCTGAGCATCGGCAGCCGAGAGCACGCCTTTCTGGCTCAGCGTGCGAAAATGTCCTATCACACCCGCAGCCGTTTCAACTTGGCTCTTGACTTTCATCATGCGCTCTTCGCGCATGCTTTCCCGCAAATGTAGTAAATCCAACCCACTAAGCAAGGCCATACCCAGCAAAGCCAAAATACTCAGCACTAGCAAGCGAGTGCGAACTCTCAGATTCATCAGCATTGTCATTTTGCATTTTTCCCTGACTTCGATCTGGTCTCAGCAGCAAGTGCTGCCCCTGTGTTTTTCATCATGGGACGCTTTTGCCAGATCACCCAATGATTACAACATAGTGTTAGGACAACAACATGAATTATTAGTTAATGCTTATATATATAAGCCAAGGATCACTCTAGGTCCGTGCGGTAGATTCGCCACAACGAATACTTGGACTTGAGCAACTGCAACCCAGTCATTTATCCCCATTTGGCGGATAAAGGACCTAATGCGCCTACACGCCGACGGCTGTTTGCAGCGGTTGGCCGTCCTCCTGTAGGAGGTACGATTATTAAAACTTAAGTTTTGAAGCGAGCAACCAAGTCCTGCAGGTTACTAGAGAAATCGCGCAGTTTTCCTACGGAAGACATCACTTCTGTCATCGCTTGATCGTTACTGGAAGCCATATTACTAATTCGCTCGACGTGCTGAGCAATTTCGGTAATAGCCATTGCTTGTTCGCGTGCAGAACTGGCAATCATCTCGACCCTTGATACCAAGCCATCGTTTGCAGCAAACACTGAGTCTATGGATTGGCTAGCCTCTTCGGAAAGGGAGACGGAGCTCCGGATATTGCGATTGGTATTGCCCATTTCTCGAGCTGCAGAGCCTATTTCATTCTGGATTTGCGTGACGATGTTGCCAATTTCGACAGTCGCTTCAGCTGTCTTACTGGCCAGCTTCCTGACCTCATCGGCCACGACAGCAAATCCACGACCTTGTTCACCGGCTCGAGCGGCTTCAATGGCTGCATTCAGCGCCAGTAAATTTGTTTGGTCAGCAATATCCTTAATGACGCCAACAATGCGATCCACGTTACCCAGCTCAGCGGTAAGGCCTTCGATCGTTGAGCCAAGCACTTTAACGCTGCGGTCGACTGCTGCGACTTCCCCAGCCACTTGCCCTACTAACTGTTTGCCACCGTCAATCTGGGTATTGGCCGAATGTGCAAGTTCGTTTACATCCTCAGTGGTTGAAGCGACGTGCTGAATGCTTACCGTGACTTCTTCTACGCTTGAGGCAGTTGCACTGGCCGCCTCTGCTTGCTGCCGTGATGCCTGACTGACCGAGGCGGCGCTGCTCGATAGATCCTGGGCGGCCTGGCTGACGGCACCGCTTTGTTCTCGGACTTGAATAAACATGCTTCGTAAGCGTTCCATAAATTCGTTGAACGCGGCGCTGCTACGGCCAATTTCATCTTGAGAGTGTACTTCTAGGCGATGAGTCAAATCCCCTGTACCACTAGCAAGCGTTGTCATTGCCGTGGCGAGCGTATTCAAGGGTTTCAAAAGCCAAGAAAGCAGAATGGCAATCAATGTAACCAAGCCAACACCGGTTAGTCCGCCAATCAGAATGGCTTTGTGCTTGGCTGCAACCGCATCTGCCATGATGGTGGCGCGTGGGACATTCAGGCCAAGCGTCCAGTACTGGCCTGTATTGCCTATGCGCACAGGTATCCAGATTTGGAACTGATCATCGTGATCTTGTCGTGCCATTTCACGATTTTTGAGTTTTGCGGTGACGTCTGCGGGTAGTAGTTGCGTATCAACGGGCTTACCAAGCTGGGCGGTATCTTGGGTCACGACCTGTAAACCTGTTTCTGAAATCAAACTTAACGCGCCCGTACCGAACGGTTTAAATTGCCCCAGTGTTTTTTGCAGCTGCCCCAGCGGCATATCCATTGCCGCCAAGCCTGCAAATTTGCCCGCAGGGTCTTTCATCGCGACCGTCAACGACGACATCAGCACTTTTTCACCTTGCACCTCATAAACATAAGGCTCGGTGACCGTATCCCGGCCCCGTTGCTTTGGCACAAAATAGAAATCCCCCCACCCAGACTTCTCGTAGGCGGGCGTGTAGCCAGCAGGATTATTACGGAATGGCTCGGCGATCTTTTGTTGTTCTGCCCCTAGCATCGTATCTTGGGCAATCTTGTCGCCTGATCGAGTGATGTAGGGCATGTAACGCCCAGTAGGGTCGTGGATCGGCCAATCCTGCTGGTACTGACTGTCTTTGCCATCTAAGGCGTTAGGTTCCATGAGCATCCAGATACCTGATGCCGATGGATATTCATTCAGTAACTTGATCAGTACTTGATCGATGGCCTTCCGTTCAGGCATCTGCGTTTTATGGAAGCCATCAATGGTGGTTGCGAGCTGACGTGGTACCGAATAGGCGAGATCAAAGAACGCCTCAATTTCTTTAGCTTGGCCTTTGGCCTCACGCTCTAACAGAGCAAGCCCTGCTTTTTCTGTGCTGTGATAGATCGTGTTGCTGATGATCGTCACAAGGATGGAGAGGCCAATGACTAGGATGCCAGAGGCGGCTATAACCACCTTGTTGCGAATAGACAAAGCTTGCCATTGAGTACGCATTCTTGGCTCCTGCTAAAGGAAAATACCAGTATTCACTTTAGGTGCGCCAACGGCGAATGCAATCGCTGATCTCGAAATTGCTAACCGAATTCAAAGTTGAAGCCAGGAGTAATAAGAGATTTTGACCAGCCCCAAGTGTAATAGCCTGTCAGCAGACGGGAGTTGGCGTGGCTTGCTGAAAAAGTCAGTCTGAATCGCTCCGCTTCCGCACGATTAAAGTCATCGCGAATCTCTGGTGCATGGCTGCGTTCAACATGATCGAGCTGACGTTGCACAAAGGCGGTATAGCGCGAACGCATCAATGCTTCAGCTGTTAAAGCTGGTGATCCAGCAATAATTGGGGCGCAACAAGCTTAAAATTCGAGTTTCGAACCATATGGGCATACCGCCATAATGAACCTCTTTGTGTCGTTGCCAACTTAAGGCAAATTGATCCAGCCGTGATAGCCTACGTACAAGCCCACGAGCATGATTAATGCCCCTGAAAAATATGGCGCTTTACGAGCAAACTCACCGAAGCCATTCCAGCGGGTTGAAACGTGTTTTACACTCAAGGCCGCCAGAACACCCGATAGAACCATTGTTAATGCCAGACCAATACTGAAGCACAGCACCAAGGTTGCCCCTAAAGCAATTTCTTTCAGCTGCAGGCAGAGCAACAGTACGGTGATGGAGGCTGGGCATGGAATTAGTCCGCCAGTCAGACCAAAAATGACGATCTGACCGGTTGTGACTTCACGATTGGCAAAGCGACGACGAATGTCATTGGCGTGTGCTAATTCGTGCGGGTCTTGATAGCCAGGAGCAGAGATATCCAGTTCAGCATAATCAGTGATAGCGTGATGGTGATGGTCGTGCTCAACATATTCCACATCATAATCATGGCTATGATGGCCGTGCCCAAGGCTTAAACGAGCCACAAACTCATGCGGCTCCGGGATTTCTTGCTCAGATTCCAAAAAGCCGTCACGTTGTACGAACGTGAAGGATTGAATGCTGCCATCGGCGCGTTCGGTTTCGATTTTGACCTGATTTGCCGCCCATGTATGACCACTATCGGCGAATAATTGAAAGCGTGGCGGAACGCCATCTTCAAAGATTTCAAGTCGAACCACGCCATGTCCGGTATCAATTCGCTTCGTTTCATCATGACCATGATGATGGTCGTGGTCGTGGTCGTGGTCGTGGTCGTGGTCGTGAGAGTGCGAGGCGAATTGTTGATTGCGCCAAGTGCGCCAAACCATCCATAGTGCGGTAGCGATAATGATGACCGCTGAAGCCACCTGCAAATAAGGTTCGCTGGTCTCTGCACTCCAACGCTGGCCGAAGTACATACCGCCTAAAGCAATAATCCAGACTACCGCGGTGTGAGAGATCGTTGCTGAAACGCCAAGCAAAATGGCCTGCGTGATCGTTCCACGCACGGCAACAATAAAGGCCGCCATCATGGTTTTGGAATGACCTGGCTCCAAGCCATGCAAAGCACCTAATAAAATTGCACTTGGAATAAATAGCCAGGCATTCGCAGCACCTTGCTGTAATAGCGTAGAAAACTCTGTCATGCAACCACCTTATAGGTATTTGGTAATGGCTTTAAATTCACGGATAGCATCCGCGCTCTGATCTTGCACTGCGTGTTCAAGGCAATGATCGATGTGGTCATGCACCAAGGTCTTTTTGGCGCTGCTCACCGCACTTTCAACTGCCTGCAATTGCTGGGCAATTTCCAAACAACCGCGCTCGTTTTCGAGCATGGCGATGACGCTATTGAGGTGGCCTGCGGCGCGTTTTAAGCGCTTGATGATGTCGGGATGTGATGCGTGCGTACCCATAACTCTATATCCTATCCTAGGGGTTAGGATATTAGCCTAAGGTTGTGGCCTTGTCTGCAGGAATTGCTTAGTGTGTGTTAGGAAAATGGGATCCTGTTTTATGGAAAGGCCTTCCCGCCCCATGATTTGAAATGATCAAATTTGGGGCGGGAGTAGTGCGTTAACGCACTGCTTGCAAGCATCCTTACAGAGTCAAGGCTTTTATGAGCAAGCCAACAACCGCACTTGCGGCGATAACATGAATAACATTGCGTTTGTATTTGAACAAGGCGATGGCCGCGGCAATAGAAATCAGTACTGAGATCCAGTCTACTGAAGTCAAAATTCCACCAGCGAAGCCCTTTGGCCACCAAACGTGATAGCCAAAAAACAGTGCCAGATTCAAAATCACGCCGACTACAGCAGCTGTGATGGCAGTCAATGGTGCGGTGAATTTCAAATCATTGTGCGTGGTTTCAATCAATGGGCCACCAGCCAGAATAAAGATGAAGGATGGCAGAAAGGTAAACCACGTCACCAATGTGGCAGCAACTGCACCAGCCAGAAAAACTGATTCAGGGCCGAAGATGGCTTTGACATAACCACCAACAAAACCGACAAAAGCCACAACCATAATCAATGGGCCAGGCGTGGTTTCGCCAAGTGCCAAGCCGTCAATCATTTGGGTTGGCGTGAGCCAGTTGTAATGGCCGACTGCGCCTTGATACACATAGGGCAACACCGCATAGGCACCACCAAAAGTCAGTAAGGCCGCTTTGGTAAAGAACCACCCCATCTGTGTCAACGTGTGATCCCAGCCAAAATAGGCAGTCAGCAAGCCCATTGGAACGACCCACAGTAGTACGCCAATGACGATAATTTGCACCAGACGCGACCAGCGAAATAGCGCGTGTTCTGGTGTTGGCGTATGGTCATCAATCAGCGCCGCGCCGTAGGATTTATCCGCCTTGCCATGGCCTCCACCCGTTTTGAAGCGGTCAGGCGCAATGCGACCGCCGATATAACCGACTAATGCTGCAACGGCCACAATGATGGGGAATGGTACATTCAACGCAAAAATTGCAACAAATGACGCTGCAGCAATTGCCCACAGGATATTGTTTTTCAGAGCTCGCGAACCGATGCGGTGTGCGGCTTGGACGACAATGGCCGTAACTGCAGGTTTAATGCCATAGAACAACCCAGAAACCAGTGGCACATCGCCAAATGCAATGTAAACCCACGATAATGCAATGAGTATCGCCAGAGAGGGCAATACAAATAAGGCGCCTGCTGCAACACCCCCACGAGTTTTATGCATTAGCCAACCAATATAGGTTGCCAACTGCTGCGCTTCAGGGCCGGGCAAGACCATGCAATAGTTCAGCGCATGTAAAAACCGTTTCTCAGAAATCCAGCGACGACGCTCAACTAACTCTTCGTGCATGATTGAGATTTGACCTGCTGGCCCGCCAAAGCTGATAAAACCGAGCTTGAGCCAAAACAAAAATGCCTGCCAAAAGCTCACCGCCGGTGGCGGTAATTCGGTCTGCTCAACCTTAAGCAATTCGGGTTTGTTCATGATGAGGAATTTCTTTGTTCAAAACTGCTTAGCAGGCCATCAAACACAGCACTGGCAGAGAGTAAAAGTTGATCATCGTTGGTGATGGCGTCGCGCAGGCCTGCGAGCACGGTTTCGATGCCGACTGATTCAGGCGGTTGAATACCACCGACATCGAGGTAATGCACCAAGGCACCGAGTCGTTTCAGCCCTGCTGCTTCTAGCCCAAAACTGTCCAGCAGGACTTCAAAGGTCACGCGATGCCCAACATGGCTAAAACGAGCGCCATCAAAATCAAATCCCAATGCATCTGTAGGGCAATCCGCTGGAGACTCCAGCCAAAGTAATTTGGCTTTAGGATCAATAAAACGGCGAATCAGCCAAGCGCTGGCCAAGCGATCCACCCATGGTCGCCGGCGTGTTGCCCATGTTCGACCTTGGTATTCGCTCAAAAACAGTCGCGCTACATCTCCCTCAGTGGGATAGGGCTCATCCGGCGCTAAGGCTCGTGCCGAAGCTAACTCCAGCTCTTTCAATGCGGCATCGGCCTGTTTTTGGGCTTCGTTCGGGAAGAAATCAATCTCGCACAGTGCTGCAAACGCTTTGCGCTGTTTACGCACTTGTTTGATCACTTCTCGAACCGTCTCAGCGCTCAGACTCGCTCGAACTTTTGTTATTTCGGCAAGCAGCGCCACATAATCTGCGGTACGGTCGAATAGATGGCTAAATTCATCAGCCTCAGGCTGCTCAATGTCGAGCACGTAAGCTGAACCACCAGCGGCCTGAACATCTGTTGCAATCGAGGCCAGTGTTTGCCTGCAAGCTTCAAGGGCAGGCATCAAGTACACACCATCGCGTACAACGGCTGCACCGGAAGATTTAAGCGTACGCCAGGCTCGCATCCGCACAGTGGCGGTCTCAGTTGGCAAAGTAAGGATAAGAGAAATTAGTTTCATTTGTAGAGTTTAAAACAGAAAGGTTGTAAACTCTACAAAAATATCAATTTGAAAGGTAAGTCGATACCTATGGTTTGGCGTCCGCTATGGCTGAGCAGCACAAGAATGCCGCACAACAAAAAAAGGCCGCAATCTGATAGCGGCCTTTCATTTTTACAGCTTCGTCATCGACACATCGGCCTTGGCGGACGTACAGTCTTGGTACACGCAAGCTGATTTTACGAAAATTGGCATACACAAGAACGCCCTAGGGAACTCCATATCTAGATATCGATCCGCACGCGATTAAGTTTCATGCTGGCGGGCTATGCCAAATCATTCGCGGAGAAATCAAGTATTGTGTCTGACGTGCTCTGAGGCTAATTGCTACTGAGAACGCGTGGCATCGCTAGATTAGGCTACGGGCTTAGCGTGATTGTCACCGTATCGCGATAGGTGCCTGCGGCCACTAACGGCTGACCACCAAACACTTTCACCCAAAACGAAAACCGCCCCTGATTTTGATCGGTAATCATAATGGTGCCGATTTGATTGCCGCTATTGCCAAAGATGGTGCTGCAAGCGCCATCTAAGCACAGCTGATAGCGCAACGTATCGCTGCGGCTATCATGTTTCATGCGGCGATTTTCAATGCTGCCCGTGTTTAGCGATGGGCCTGCGCTTAGACTGGCGATGGCACCGCCGCTGGTACACGTGAGAAAAATGGCATATTGGCGCGTAATGTCGATATCGGGGAAGTAAACCCCCATATCCCCGATGGGTAAGGAGCTGATCGAGCAGCTCATCGCCCAGCTTGCACCGGGAAAGCCCAAGCAAGAAGCTAGCGCGAGGGCGAACCATTGTTTGCTCATTTATTGCGCCCCTTTTCGCAGGCAGTGTATCGGGCCCAATTCAGTCACAACTTCATTCTGTGGGGTAATGCTGATGCGGGCAGTACAGTCTTTTGCTTCAAAGAGATACTCTCCAGGGGTAAGCTCTTCCGTGTAAAAACGGCCATCCAAGCTGGTGCTGATGGTGACGGTCTTGCCGTTTACTTGGCTACTTAGGACGACATTGCGTAATGGCTCGCCCAGCTCGTCAAGTAATTGTCCGCTAACGGCGTTGAGCTTTTGCAATCGAAACATCACCGCGCGGCCATCGCGATTGCCGCTCAGTATTTCGTACTGCAGGTAATTAACGCTGTATTCAATCGGAATATCGTTTTGGTTTAAGCCAATTTGCTGGTAATTAAAGCTCGCAATATCGGGCAACAATAAATAACCATCTGCATCGGTGTTCCCCATGGCGCTGCTATTGTGGGTGACGCCAATATTCGGCAGCCCCGTATCAACCCAAGCAAAACTATCGTGGATATACCGCGTTGCACCCCAGCGGCCTTGGCCGGAGGCGATGGCCCCTTGCCAATTAGCGCGCCAATTGGTGTTGCTGCCTTGTGCGCCAGCGGTGTGCATCACATTGAAACTGGCTTGCCCGTAGCGCAAATTGCTTTCGAGCCAGCCTAAATAATCAGTCCCATTGTCTTGTTGCTGTGCGCTTAAGCTATAACCCCAGCCTTCGCCGCTCGGTGCGCTTTTATTCAGGGTACTGGCATAACGCATGTGCTCGTTTTGGTACTGAGCCCCGCTGTAGAGATTATGTCCCGAGCCAAAATACCATGATAGATTCAAGTACCCGCTCCAGTCGCTGCCTAATTGATGGTCGACTTTGCGAATTTGGCTGCTTACAGACACATTGCGCCACGGTGAAATCGAATAGCCCAGCGTATAGCGATGTAAGTTTTGCAGTGGGTCGTCACTACTTTGCCGGCCATATTCCAGATTGATATGGCCCAAGCGCTGGTTGCCCCAGCTCGCGCCCACATTGACCGACCAGTCCGCAGGCGTAAGTGGGGTGAGTTCGGAATGAGTGCGCCAATAGCCTGCGCTTTGCCGTTGACCATTGGCATACAGGCTAAAGTCGCCATTGCTATAGCGATACTGAAATTTCTGGGCATGGCCATTTTGTTGGGTGTCATGCTCAGCCCAAGACGCTACAAGGCCTAGCACGCCATACTGCCCTAATTTTACATTGCCAAATACACCATAACTGCGATCATCCGGATTACCACTGGCCTGCGCCCCAACCGTTAACCAATCGCTTAGACCAAAGCGGTGAAAAGCCGCGTAGGCCAAGCCTTCATAATGATCGAAACTGCCGTTTTGCCGCGCCAGCCCGAGGTTGTAGTTAAATTCACTTAAACCGGCTTTGAGTAGAGAGTCGTCAAAGTAGTAGGGGATGGCAATATTCTGCACGCCACCGTACTGATCTTTAATCACAATATCGACGTTTTGCAGCCCCGAGAAATATTGCAAATCGCCAAACTGGTACATGCCGGGTTGTAGATTAACTGTCTTAATCTTTTGGCCGTTTAAATACACTTCGGCAGTCGACGGCTGCGTGATCGCGGCCTGACTATGAAAACTGGGCGCGCTTTCGAAATCGGGCTGCATACTAAACACGCGCGAGATGCCGATACCCGCCATCGTTTGATTAAAGCCCAGCGCAGCTTGGCGCGGGCTTAAGTCGCCCAGCGTTGCGCGCAACATCAGTTCGGGTTGATCGTAGTCCAATGTGGTATTAAGCCGTCGCCATTGCTGGTTTTCGCTTAGATAATCGTGTTCGCTACGAAAATTGAAATGTGCCGCGTTGAGATTCAGCGTTGGGCTGATTTGATACGAAAGACCGCCTTGCTGTCGGTGGAGCGCGGAGAGCCGATAGCTCACATAGCCCGAGAAAGGCGCTGCCGCAGGGTAAAGCTCGGTGTGAGTTTGCTGCAGTGAGACGGATTTTTCGCCAAATTCACTCGCTGGGGCGTCAAGGTACACGGTGAGCGTTGAAGTATCGATGCGGCTTTGAATCCCGTCTAGGGTGTCGGCCCGATAATAGCGTGTCTGATCGTGGCTAATTAGTTCGCCATGAAGGGTATTGATTCCGGCGCCTTTTAATGATTGCTCTGCAATCCAATACCCCTCTTGGTCGTAAATGGCTTCTACATCACCTTGCGCCACGCCGTTTACGACCAGATTGAGCAAAACTTGCTCCAGCGCGTGGGCGCTGGTGCTGCAACACAGCAGTAATAGCCAGCGAACTAGGGTCTGCATGCGGAGGCAGGTATTGAAATCGATTGGCTGAGGGTTTGTTGGTCGGTTTCAATCACAATCTGTTGTGCTTGATTATGCGAACACGCGCTAGCAGGCAAGGGCAATTGGTAGTTGCGGCGTACGCCTGGGTGCAAATACCATTGATCGAACTGATTGATCTCGTCGCCATCATGACCGATACGCACCCGCGTAAGGCGCTGGGTGGTGTTGCCGTTATTGTGTAGCTCAAACCGCAATTGCTGCTGACCGACCTCAATGACACTACTCTTGAGCTGCACCAGCCGCGGGCTGGGGCGCACAAAAACCGGCACGCCAAAACTCACGACCATCGCAACCTGACCTTGCGTTTCTTCGCTCGGCGTATTCGGTTGCTCGTTAATATATAAACGATAAGCGCGTTCTTGTGCCGTGGCGGCTAGTTTGCGCCCGAGCCGAATAATCTGCTTTTGCTGCGGGGCAATTTCAAATTGGCGCGGAAAAAAAATCAATTCATCAGGCGCGTCGGTATACGTTTCTTGGCCGTGCTCGTCTTGCGTCCAACGTTTGAGCTCTAGCGCAAAGCGCAGCGGCTTGTCGCCTTGGTTACTGACCATAATGGCCTGTGATTTATCGTGTGGGCTCAGCTCAACGCGAATGGGGGAAACGGCAAATTGCCCAGCCCAGCTCGATAAACAACATAATCCGATGAAGAAAGCAGAAACAAAGCGCATAGTGTGACCACTTGCGGATAAAGAGTGTGCTGATAGTTTAGCTGCCTGTCTCGCCAATGCAGGCCGTTTTAGGGCTTGCGGGCACCGAGTGGTGTACCCGAGCGACAGCGTAGCTCAATGTGCATTGGCGAGTGGCTCAATACGTGGATTAAGGCGTGAGCGTTAGTACGACGGTGTCGGTATAACCATTGGCCACCGCGGCGGCGTCTAGATCGCTGCCTTTGATTTTGGCGCTTAAATTGAGTGTTTCTGGGCTGGCGATGCCTGCCCCGGTGCCGCTTTCTTTGTCTAGTGCCAATTCATACGGCAGTTTATTCGCGCCGCTGATTAATTGATTACTGCCGTTTTCGGCATTCCGGCCAGAGTCGGCCGAAATCGTGTATGGCACGCCTGCACTGCACCAAAATTGCGTTGACGCGGGTTGGCTAACATCGCCTTGGCCTGCCCGTAAGTCGCCCATATTGATGGTGACGTCAGACGCATCGGTAAAGGCACACGTGCCGACGATATTGGCATTGATAATGACGTTTTTGCTCGCCGCTACCGCCGACGTGGCTAGAGTGGCTGCCGCAAGCGCTGCAAGTAGATGGGTCGCAATTTTATTCATGATGATGCCTCTTTTGAAAACAATGGGTTTAAAACGCATAAACCTAGTTCACAGTTTAATGAGGCAGGGAGTGCGCTTCATCGCAGTAGTCCACTGCGACGGCGTGTAATATTACATCGAAGCTTACGGGTTAACGCTCAGTACAACGGTGTCGGTGTAGGTGCCAATTGGGCGGGTGGCGTAGTCGGCTTCCAATACGGTGGCTTTGAGCTGTAAATCAATCACGCTGCCTTGGCTGATGCCCGAGCTAGGGCTCACCGTAATGGCGTAGGGTAGGCGCGCATTGCCATTTCTAGCCGCCATTTGCCGCTGTGTTCCCGATGGATATAAACCATCGCTGAGCCGAACGTAGAATTCGGTGCCGCTGGTGCAGGTGACAGGCACGCTGCTTTGCAGTGTGCGATCGCCATGGCCTAGCTCGCCAAAGTCCATCACTAAATCTTCGCCAGTCACAAAACTACAACTGCCCAGCACGGTAATTTGTAGCTGCAATTGGCTTGTCGCCGCCGCTTGCGTGAATGTGCTGAGGGCGCATAGCAAGAACGTGGCTAATAGTCGATAAATACGCGTTGCCATTGTTGTTCCTCCCTTTTGCTGATAGCGGCCCACTGTCGGCCTTGTTTACAGTCAACTGGGCCTTGCTGCGTGGTTGTGATGTCGAGCGGGGCGCTTGCAGGAGGCAATTTCGTGGCGCAAGTTGACACCACATTGGCGCTAATTCTCACTTCTTTAGCCCAAAGCGATGAAACAACTAGGCTGAGGAAAATTAGACCTAGAGTTCTCATAAAGTCAACTGAAGTTAAAACTTGGAAAAGGCTAAGCAGCATATTTTTTGCCAAAACGTAGCTTAAACGAAGAAGTTAATGCTTTGGGCATTTTTTGCGAACGCTGAATTGACCTACCTCTGGAGGGTGTCCTAATTTTGTGTAAATGGTTATTTGGCAGGAAACTGCCGTATTGTCCGGATAAGCTCCATATTTGCAGGGCTGCAATATCAGCAGCTTCACCACCTTCCCTAGTGCTCAACAGTTTTCAATTCTTGCTCAAAAATTGATACGATTGCGAAAACAGTCGAGATACTTTCTGCATGAGCTCAGCATCAAAACAACCTTTCACCCGTTACATCGTTGGCCAATATGGAGAGTGGTCATCTGCAGGCCCAATTCTGGGTGAGGAGTCCCCAGGCTATCCAGTTCATCGCGTTGCACCAGACGAGCCTCATGTTAAACATGCTGTAGCTTGGTTTGTCTATGAGCATCACGCCATTCAATTCGCGACGCTACTCAACGCTTCAGATCGGTAAGTTAGCGTACGTGTATGCATAGCCAGTCACTCTAAGTAGCTGTACATCCACTCAACGTGCTGCGTGGGGTGGAAATCGGGCCTAGCAGGCTAGGTCTTCGAGTGGATGACCTCCTCCCGAAGAATCGTTAGGCCATCATTGCATTGAATGAAGGCCAATCAGATTGCCTTCAGTATCGACCACCATCGCAATAAAACCGTGTTCACCAATAGACAGTTTAGGTTTAAAAACTTCTCCACCATTTGCCGCCGCCCGTGCAGCCTCAACTGAACAGTCCTCGCAAGAGAAATAGACCAATGTACTCCCTCCAGAAGGGCAGCCAGGGAGTTTTACCAGCGCTCCAGCTGCACCTGAATCTTCCATTGACATTGGAAATGCCCACATCTCCATCTCTGGGAAGCCGATTGGATCAGGATTTTTTAGCTCTTCTAATGTGCCATCAAAGACCGCTTCGTAAAATGCCCTAGCACGAGGCATGTCCTGAACGTAGATTTCAAACCAGCCAACAGGATTGCTTTTCATGGTGGGGCACCTTTTGAAGAAGTTTTGAATAGGGCTAATGTATAGCCGATTCAACATGTTATGCAGGTTCTCTATTTCTTCTCAATCGTTTCGTGTTAATGATCCATGAAAGCTAACAGTCGGTTGTGCCCATTGGCACGCTTGTGTTCCGGCACCAGCGTTTTAAATCAAGCCATCTGGTCCGTATGCTCCCTAGTCTGCGGATTCCCTTAACAGAGAAGTGTCGTGATAAGTCGTGGTCACTTTTTTATGACTACTGGGTTAATTGCAGTGGCCGGCGTAAAACTGAACGCGATATGTGGCAAGGTGTTCAGGTTAATCACCACCTCATGCACGGTGTTTGCTTCCAGCGGGTCCATCGGGAGCAAGAATGCTTGGGCCGCATCAAAGCTCGACTCACCCTGATAGCAGCCCGTTAGATCACCAGGAATTGGATTGGTACACCCATTTTGGATACGACGAACCGGCAAAAACTGGCCAGTGCGGGTGTTTTTGATCGTTGCTGAGATGATTGAAGGCGTGACCCCTTGTGGCACTTGAATCAGAAGCGGGGTACCCACTACACGAGCGCCAACATCCGGTGCGGGATTCGGGACTTCCTGATTAGGGCGGAATTCATTGGGGACTTTGGAGCCTTGGCAGGGATAGGTTCTGGCGCGATCTTGGCCTACTTTGCCTGCATCCACGAAGGTCAAATCTGTAGTGGCACACTGAATTTGGCCACCTGATTAGAGGTGTTATCCTGCACCTCATCAGTGATTAGATGACTTCATGAACATCAAAACCAGACCCACATTCACGCCTGAATTTCGCCTCGAATGTGCGCAGCTTGTGCTCAACAAAGGCTATTCCGTTCGAGAGGCCGCCCAGGCAATGAACGTAGGTAAGTCGACCATGGATAAATGGGTTCGGCAATTGCGCGAAGAACTCGCCGGCATGACGCCCAAAGCACCCCATTCCTGATGAATTGATCACAGACCTGCTGGCTAACTACCAAAAACCCGAAGACCTCATCGGTGAGCAGGGTCTGCTCAAGCACCAGACCCGTTGGACTGGCTTTGATGACAAAATCCTCTCGCTCTACGCACGTGGCATGACGGTACGCGAGATTCAGGCTCATCTGGAAGTAATGTATGGCACCGAGGTGTCGCCCAGCCTGATTTCATCGGCTACCGATGCGGTCATCGACGAAGTCAAAGCTTGGCAATCTCGGCCACTAGACGCGGTTTATCCGATTGCATATCTGGACTGCATTCGTCAAAGTCCGCGAAGGTAGCGTGCGCGTCAAAGCAGTCTATTTGGCACTGGGCGTCAATATGGCGGATGAGAAGGAGGTGCTAGAAATGTGGATTGCTCAGACTGAAGGCGCCAAATTCTGGCTGCAGGTCGTCACCGAACTGCGCAATCGTGGTGTGCAGGATATCTTCATTGCCTGCGTCGATGGACTCAAAGGCTTCCCCGAAGCGATTGAAGGGTCTTCCCCAAAACAGCTATGCATCGTGCATATGGTGCGTCACAGCCTGCATTATGTTTCGTGGAAATGGCGCAAAGCGGTGGCGGAATATCTGAAGCGGATTTACCAGTCGGCGATGGTCGAGGAAGCCGAACAGCGGCCAGCTGAATTTGAAGCGCGCTGGGATGAAGAATACTTGCCGATCAGCCAATCCTGGCGGCGCAATTGGCCGCGGCTGACTCCCTTCTTTGACTTCCCACCGGAAATCCGCAAAGTGATTTACACGACCAACGCGATTGAGTCGATGAATATGAGCCTGCGCAAGCTGACCAAAAACCGGGGCTCATTCCCGAGCGATGAAGCGTTACTGAAATTGTTCTATTTGGCGCTGCGCAACATCAGCCAGGAATGGACGATGCCACTGCGGGATTGGAAAGCGGCGCTAACCCGGTTTACTATCCAGTTTGAGGAACGACTTCCTCAGTAATCAACGAAGCCGATTTACACAAAATTCTGCACACCCTCACATGAGGCCAGCACGAGCATTCTTAAATAAAGCATGCTATAGGTCGTTGGGTGGCGATATAGCTTTCAAGTCTATTTCTAATTTTTCTGTAAAACTACTTCTCAGGTAAATCTAAGTGATTTACGGCTACCTGATGCTGCCATGCATTTCCATTTAATGCTCTTTCATATCCTAGTGAGAATAATTTTTTCATGTATTCTCTATCAAAGAAGTCGTTTGGCTTCTCATTGAAATCCATTGGGATCCAGGACAAATTGAAGCCGATGCCATCCCTTTGCGAAAGAATATAAACTTTGGCTAAATCGCCTATTCCCTGGGTCCGGATTAGTGATGAAATCGACTTGCTTAGAATTGGAACTAAAGAAAGTCCAACGTTGTCCCACTCCGGTGTCAACTTTGAATTCCTTATTACATAAATCTGTGGGGTGCCTTCAACCTTAAGTCGTTGTGCGATTAGTTTCCAATTCAAACCCGGTGCAGACAGAAATAGTTGTGAAGTTACACCGCCATCCACATGAACCTCCTGGTACACTCTAGTACCCACATTGACATCAATAAGCACAGGTGGGAAAGCCCCAGGGATGGATGCAGAGGCAAGAATCACTTTGTGAATAAGCTCCTTTGCATTTGGGCTGCCACTAGCCGCTATTTTGGTAATGTCCCATGTCACCGGACGCGTGGCGTCTAGGTTCGTCGTGCCAACTAACAATGATCGTCCCTTGCGGCCTTCAATCGCAATTTTCTCAATCATTTGATCATTGATGTATTTTTTAATGAGTGTTTTCAAGCGAACTGTATCTGCAGCCGCATCACCACTTATAATTGATAAAATGCTTCGGACTTCTATCAGATCCTTGGATGAGTAACTTGTGTATATTTCTTTTAATTGAGGATCATATTCAGAGCCTAAGAAAGCAAAAGGTGCGATCAGTGCTCCAGTACTTACACCTGTAACAATCTGAAATTCTGGGCGTTTGCCTGCTGCAGATAAACCGACCAGAAGTCCAGCCCCAAAAGCACCATCGGCGCCCCCTCCTGAAACAACGAGATAATTGTGAGGGCGATTCATTATCGCTGAAAACCTCGACTCCAATTCACTATCACTTAGATTTTTCCAGCGTTCAAACCCATCTGGAGTTTGATCTCCCCAGTAGCGTGCCTCTGGTATATCAGGGATAAAAGCTTGCTTCTCTAAAGCCTTCGGAAGAGGAGAGGTTCGATTTTGGGGCGTTGCACAGCCGGAAAAGGCAACAACCACGAACGAGAGGATGATGGAGCTAAGTAAAGTAGTAACCCATTTGCTACTGGTTGTAACAACGAATTGACTCACAAAGACTCCTTTAATTTCGAACGTGTCATTAGAGGTACGAAGCCCCCCCAAATATTATAAACCATCTTAGATCATCATCTTTTCATTAGGTTTACATCAAGATGGATCTTGGTGACTAGCATGCACAGATAAAATAATCATTTTTAGGCGTCTACTTGCTTGCAACTAGGCCTCAGCTACACAACAATGAGGGTTAACTAATCTACCAACCTAAGAACGTTATGCAGCTTCGCTTTGTGCTGATTTTTTTATTGTTATTGTCGTTCTATAGCAATGCAGGTCTAGATGCTTTGTTTCCATCCCAGATTCAGCGTGATGGTCAAAACGCAAGTGGGCCTACAAAGCTCATGACGGAGAATGATCCTCAGCGATTGGCACAGAAAATCGCCCTAGCTCAGCAGGCTATCGATCGACTCAATGCATCAGATAGTGGCGATCAGAACGACAATCGTATCTGGCTTGAGCTGCAAATCTATGCATACCAGCAAAATCAAGTTGCACTTGCCGGACTTGCTGGGCAAATCGAACTTCGTAAGTCTATTATCTCTCAGCCATTATTCCCAGTCGATAATATAGTAGATCTTGATAACCGGCGGAGTCAACTTCAATTAACAGATAATGAAATAAAAAATTTAATTGCAAGTTTGACTATGCAAGAAAAAGAGCTTGAGCAGAATCGAAGCAATCTTACCAATAGTGAGGTCGAGTTACGTCAGAAAACAGAAGATCTAGATAAAAATGTATCCGATTCCAGTAAAAAGACTCAAGCACTACAGGCTCTTCAGATTGCACAGCTGAAGCAGGAAGCTTATTCCGCAATATTGGCGGCACAAGATGCTCGACAACGATTTACACGTGCCCAGTTGCAAACACAGCGCGAATGGCGTGATGCATTGAATGCTAGCCTCTTGAAAGTCTCCCCCGCACCTAGATTCGAAAAGCAGGACTTAGATCGCATATTGAGTAGCATTTCTAAACGCCAGAAAGAACTTAAAACTAAGCAACAGCAATTGAATGGAGAGGAAAAAAAGCTACAGCTGGGTCTTGGTAATTTAATTGCCAGACGGCAGGAGTTGGAGCAAGAATTAAGACTATATCCATTAAGTGATAAAGTACAGGCAGACGAGAGAAGGAGACTCCTTTCTTATCAGCTTAATAAGCTAATGCAGGATGAATACCTTTTGCAGATGCGCCTAGAAAGCAATGCGATTAGTGCTGGTTTGCTGTCTGATAGTATTTTAGCAAATACACTTGAAAGTACATTCTGGAAGAAAAGATTTGAAATAAGTCAAAGTGAGGCTCGTGATCAACTTGCCGTTGTTCACGAGCAAATTCTAGGTTGGATTAAGCATCTATCTGGTCTGGAAGAAAATCTTGAATCATCCATATTGGTAGCACAAAGCCAATCAGCTCGGCTATTTCAGGAAAAGGATCCCCATAGCCAAAATCTTGCTCAGCTATGGCAAGCCCGCGAAGCGCGCTATTCAGAAGCTAAAGCAGAGATTACACATAATCGGATGCTATTCAGTCGCTGGGCTGATGAATTCGCAGGAAAAGAAGTAACCCAAAGCCTTGGTGCCCGTTATTCGCAATGGCAGGATACATTGCTGTCATTTGTTGAAAATAGTTGGAATTTTGAGTTGTTCAATGTTAACGATGATATTAACGTTGATGGACAAAATGTCTCAATTCGAAGAAGTGTTACCGTTGGCAAGGTTATCGTTGCAATTCTATTGGTGACTGTCGGTTTTTCTGTGTGTATCTGGCTTGGTAATTTAATTGAGCGGCAAGTGCGCCAACATTCATGCTGGTCCCCAGTTGCAATTCGGATTACTAAGCGATGGTTGCTTTCATTTTCATTCCTGATTCTATTGATTAATAGTTTGCTTTTGGTGCGTATCCCGTTGGCTGCGTTTGCATTTCTTGGTGGTGCCATTGCAATTGGTCTAGGTTTTGGTACTCAGACACTTCTTAAAAACCTCATTAGTGGACTCATGATGCTCCTAGAGCGCCCATTTAAGCCTGGAGATACCGTAGAAGTTGGTGGGTTACGTGGCACTATCGTTGATATGAGTGTTCGTGCTGCCGTTTTGCGCGATATTAACGGCATTGATACTCTAGTTCCCAACAGCACTTTTTTGGAGCAAAACGTCACGAATTGGACCTACTCAAGTAGTCTTGTGAGACAAAGTGTGCAAGTCGGTGTGGCGTACGGTAGTGATGTGAGATTGGTCGCTCGGTTACTTGAAGACGTTCTTCTGCAGCATGGGCATATCGACCAGCATCAAAAGAAAGAAATCCTACTTGAAGACTTTGCTGCAGATGCCTTGGTATTTGGTGTGTACTATTGGGTTGATCTAAATGGTTCCATGACGGGTCGGCAGATTGCTAGTGATTTGCGCTTTATGATTGAAGCAACTCTAAGAAAGCACAACATAGCGATAGCTTTCCCACAACGGGATGTACATATAGATCTAGCAGGAGATAAACCGCTTCGTGTTGAGTTGCAAGCTGCGAGTCTGTCAGTTGAAAATAGTAGGCCAAACCAAGCATGATTAGTCCTATCGTTTGCGTGCCCCTTGAGGGGCATGGATACTCTGATGCTCCACCACCCTTGATTATTTTTTAACCAGAACTGGATTGAGCGCTCCGATCGGAGTAAAGCTGAACACGATCTGCGGCAAGGTGTTCAGGTTAATCACCACCTCATGCACGATGTTTGCTTCCAGCGGGTCCATCGGGAGCAAGAATGCTTGGGCTGCATCAAAGCCCGACTCACCCTGATAACAGCCCGTTACATCACCAGGTATTGGATTCGTACACCCATTTTGGATGCGACGAACCGGTACAAATTGGCCGGTTCTGGTGTTTTTGATCGTTGCTGAGATGATTGAAGGTGTGACCCCTTGTGGTACCTGAATCAGGATCGGGGTACCCACTACGCGGGCGCCAACATCCGGTGCGGGATTCGGGACTTCTTGATTAGGGCGGAATTCATTGGGGACTTTGGAACCTTGGCAAGGATAGGTTCTGGCGCGATCTTGGCCTACTTTGCCTGCATCCACGAAGGTCAAATCCCCTTGTAGGAAGGTCAGCCGGAACTGCTCGCTGCCATCAGCTGTGGTGGCTTTGACGAAAGATGTTCCCACGTCACTGAGCGGCAACATATTGGCCCCCAAGTGATACACCGTATTCAATAGGCTTTGAGCCATGGCTTGGCCGGCTGTATTCAAACTCTGGAAGGTATAGCCTGCCGGCAAGCTCTGGGTGGTGAGGGTTTCTGCAACCCGAGGAGTCCCCGTCATGCCACCCGCACTATTGGCATTGGGATAGCCGCGATAACTGGCTCGCTGGGTAGGGGTAACACCGGTAAAACCGGTCTTACCCACGGTTTGAGTATGCACATAACTCAGATCATTTTCGGCTACTCGGTTGAGATAGTAGTTATTGGCATCAACCACTGCTGAATTGAGGGCACTTGAAGTCGTGATGGCGCCGAACCCACATTCATTGCGCGCGGCATTCAAATACGCTTGCGCCGCTACGGTGGCTGTCGCAGTGGTCTGCGATGGATCCACTGTCGGTGCTGGGGTCACTAAGGGGGCAGGCGTACTGGTACTCGTCGACGTACCGGTATTGGTCGATGCGCCTGTACCGCCACCCCCACCACAAGCGGTGAGTAGCGTGGTCAGCATCAGAAGACTCGTGGTGAGCGGGTGTGGATGTCGCATGATCAATCTAGGATTTGTTGTATGAGAATGAAATTTCAGGGGTCGGGTCCAGCTCTTCGGACGTGACGGTCTCTGGGTCTGCAAGGCATTCCAGCAAACGATTGACGACTCGCTCTAAGTTGGGCTTGTGCACCATCCAGAATTGCGGCCAGTCGAATGCAAAGCCGACTTCGGGCGCCGCCGTCATATTGAAGATCAAATAACAGCGCGCCATCAGGGCGTACAACAAAGCCAGTCCACCGAAACCCATGATCAGCCTGCCGTCATTGGTGGCGAAACTCGCAAGCCAGGCCCCGAGCACCGCAATTGGGGTGAAGATCGTCGGGATGTTCATAAAGTCACGCAATTTGAAGGCATCCCGAATATCGCTCGCGCTGGCCAAGAGATAGCGCTGTTGCGTACTGTGATTCACGATGCCAATCGGCAGCGTGCGGATTTCGGGTTTGCCAATCAGTGGTTTGAACTGAGACGAGGCGTAGAGCAGGCTCAGCACTTGTCCTTCGCGTAGCGAGATATCCAACTTAGGTAAATCCACTTCGACTTCACCCACTGCAGGATCAAACAGCCAGAAGTGGCTATCAACCTCGGTCTTGGACGTTACATACAGCTTATGGGTATCAAACCCCGGGTGTTGACCGTAGTGGCTGGTGATTTTTTCTCGTTCGCGGCGCTCAGGGGCAAGGACGAGTCCGTTAAGACTCGTGAAGCCCACGAGGCGCTTCCCAAAGAAGTAATTCCGCATCCGAAAAGCACGCGCTTGGCAAAAGGCGTTGAAGTTCGTTTCGTCGAGCTCAATGGGCGTCTGATTCATAGCCTGACACTCCATCATTGTGTGCAGTATTGTTTGCTGAAGGCCTTCTGCGTCGGTAAAGCCTGTCCTCGACCGACTGCACCACATAACTGATCGAACTGCTCCAGCTTGGGTCCTGCTAAGAGGCTATTGGTATTGCCCCGGCTGGCATTCGACAGTGACCACAGATCATCCGCCTTGAAGCGTTTGCATTCCTGCTGGATTTCGAACAAGCGATCACAGTCGGCTTTGGCCAGCTTGCCGCCCTCCAGTGGTTTTGTGGCGCCGCAATGTTTTGCCACCCACTCATCCACCCCAAAGCGACCGCTATCTCGGAAGACCTGCTCTGGCACACTTTGAACGCAGCGGTCCCATTCTGCGCCAGTCTTGGGTTTGGACCAGGCTGGGTAGCTCAGGCACAGTAATGCAATGAGGGGGAGTAGGATTCGTTTCATAGCGGGGCCTCGCGCAGGACAGGCTGTCATTGATCAGCAACTTCTCGTGGTTATTGCATAACAAAAAGGCAACGATAGTTGTCATATGTGCAACGATAGCGCGTAGTGAAGCGTGCGGCAACTGGGCATGCTGCAATGCATGAAAAATACAACCCAACCCGCAACAGCTCGCCAAGTGTTTGCCTACAATGTCCGGCTGGCACGTCGACTTAAAGACCTCTCGCAAGAAGCGCTGGCCTTGCAGGCCGGGATGAGCCGAACCTATGTGTCGGAAGTGGAACGAGGGGAGCGGAATATCTCAATCGATAGTATGAGCTTGCTGGCACAAGCCCTAGGTGTGCCTTTGTCAAAGCTGGTCGACCCTGATGGGTTTGAGCACATCAAGCTCTAGTGTGAGCAGCCATAACGGAGACAATAAAAAGCCCCATCCTTGGATGGGGCTTTTGCGTTTGAGGGACTTACTCAGTCGATCAAATTAGATCGCCAGTTCTTCCAGCGTTTTGCCAGCAGTCAGTGCATCGTGAACCCATTGAGGTTTACGGCCGCGACCTGTCCATTGTTGTGATGGGTCTTGTGGGTTTGCGTATTTTGCCGCAACTGCTTTAGCGGTTTTCTTGCCCGCTTTGCCGCCGAACAGGTCGGCGATGCTCAGGCCCAGAGTCGCTGCACGTTGTTGCACTTCAGCGCGCAGTTTTTCAATCTCGGTCGAGCGCCGGCTAGCCAACTCAGCATTAATCTGAGTGAGCAATGAATTCAGTTCTTCGTAGGTTTTGTTATCAAGTTGCATGTGTTTTCCTTAATTACTATAGGTACTTATTGTGTTGCAGTAGTCCGTCCGAGCAAACATTCTAAGCGTGCATCACAGACAACTAATCTACATCATACACATAAACCTAATTTAACCAATCCCTGATTTAATTCAGATCTGATTTTTATTGTATCTGCCTCAGTGATTCATAACAGAGGCTTTGATTGGTGATGTCACTTTTGATTCATCACACTGCCTTCTGAGGCCAGGGTGCTGGACTCAAGTGCGGTAGCCGCAAGAGCCTGCTCAAATACTTGATAGGCCATTACGTGCGGTGTGCTTTGCGTTTCCTGACCATTGTCTTTTTTCTTGATCGCTTGCGCTGCACGAATCTTTAATTCGGCATAAGTATTTCTTGTCTTTGAAGTGTGAGACAGATTCAGATTGACCCCAGCGGGTAAACAATCTGTCCACATCCCGGCTGTGCTTGGAGTCACGGATTGATTGGTGCGAATGGTGATTACGAGTGCCTCATGCTCAATTTTTACTTCATGAACCAACCAATTGATGACACTTAAAAATTGCGCTCGTTCGCGGAATTCATAAATATGTTCCCGAGGGACTAAACGTCGCAGCATTATCTTCGTGATGGACTCGCTCAGTATCGGATCCCTTTTCCAGGCTTTTTGAAGCTGCGCCAACCAAGCTCGGTATGTTGCGATTAGGGCCATCGGGGGGAGCTTAATTTTAGGGATGCGACGATGGCGGGAGCCATCTTTCCTTTTTTTCTGTGATTGTAGTGACTCTATCCACTTGGCATTTCTTACCCAGCGCTCGGCAGATTCTGGAGCGTAGCCCATTGCAATCAGGGGCGCTATGGCCCAGTTTTTTTCACGTGGCCACTTGAGGATGTTTACAACTTGCTCGGTTGAAATTGCAGGTTTTCCAGGAGGCCAATGCATTGTTGGCTTCTGGTAATGACATAGCGTAGTGACTTGTTCATAAAATTGATTTTTATCGGCGGAAAACTGGAACAGTGACGAAATGGGATCACCATAGTCCTGCGATTTATTGTCATTTGCTTGGTAGGTCTTGCTAATGTGTTTATCTGCTAACCAGGCCACTACATGCCGCGATAGGAGAGGGGAATTGAGCTGAATTAAACGTGCTGACAACCAACCATGTAGATGGATATACGAAGTTAAAGTAATTCCAGGCTCAGCATGTCCCATCATCGAACTGATTGCATACAGCCCGCGACGATCTGGGCTGATTGCCGCTTGCTGAGATGTTTCTTCCATAAAGGCACTCCTAAACCGCACCAATGCATCCCTCTCAAAAAAGGGATGTTCAAATAGGGGATAGTCGCGGTCCAGAATCCTGTGCTCTTCTACTGCCGCCAAACGGATCATTGCCCAGTTGGCAAAGCTATGCCGAAGGCTATGAAATACTACTTCTTCATCACCCGTCGCAAGTCGTAATGCGCGTTGGCAAATATTGATCAGCCAAGGGGCCTTGATCCTTTCATAGGTCAGGTCCGCATCTGCAAAGATGAAAGAGTCTTTTTCTCGCGACTTATTTTCTTCGTCTCGCAGATGCAAAAGCTCATCAAGGAGTGGGGCTGGCAATAAGGCCCTCAATGGCAACTGTCTTCGCGATGTTTCTGTTTTAAGTTTTCGTGCTTTATGCGGTGTGATGATCAAATAAGGGTCATGCGTGCCCTGAAGATCCTTGCGACGAAGAAAGAGGATTTCATTGCGCCGCAAACCACAATAAAACCCGAGTTTGAGGATGATGGTTGCGAGCTTAGCTGAACGCTGATCGTTTTGTGCTGCAGAACTAAGGATTAAATCGCAGGCGCGATCTACATCTAGAGGTGACACGAGCTTGGCATGAATTTTTTTTGTGGCGTGGCAAAAGCCCTCAACCGTTTTAAAATCAATTGGGGTAATGCCATACTCATTGGACAGCCAAGTATGGAATTCACTCAAATTCCAACTAATATCCCCTCGCCGTGCCGCCTTTTGCATCACGATTTCATAGCATTGTCGCCAATCCTCTTCATCAAATTCATACACATTTTGACCCTTTGCGGCCTTGATAAGACGACTGTAAAAACACCCCAAATAGCGTCTGATGGAGGAAACTCGAAGGACCTTCCGTTGAAGACCTCCATGCTTAAGCAGATGAAGTGCACGAGCCACGATTAGACCAGTCATTGAATCGTATGAGGCCTGATATGTTTCCTTAAAGGCGACGATTGCATTTTTGAAATCAGAGGTGTTTTTTCCGGTGTTGATTGCTGAGCGCAGGCTCGTGAGGATGGCTGGATCAAAGTCCTGTTGTTCATAGGTTCTGGCAGTCGCTAATTCCAGGCTGGGCGAGGGAGGCAAATCTGTAGCCTCAACCGCCAAGCTTTGGTTGGGGCGAAGTACCATTCCCATCAGAATTCGCTGAATATCTGGCGTGGGTAGCGGAGTAGCGATGTTGACGCCGTAAAGCAAATCACAAAGATAAGGAGGGAGTGTCAGCGAGAGTGCCGTTTGCCTACCAATTTGCAACGCTTTGAAATTCACATTCAATGGTAAACGAGTTTTGAGACGTGCTTTGATCCCCGCAAAGATGGCGCCATTTTTTTTGAAAGGGTTTTTGTTAAGTTGAATATTTAACTTTTTAATTAAAGCGGTTAGCTCTGGAGGCAACCAATGTGGATGCTTCTGGTTTTGTAGTGTTTCGAATAGGTATAGGTTTAAACGTGCCGACTTAGTGGTGTGTGGAGGAGGGTGCCCAGTCCAGACTAACCAGCCAATAAATGCCAATTGGACATCTGTGAATAAGCAGTTCGGACCAGAACTGCGCAACGTTAGCTGCTCAGTCCACATTTTTTGCAGCAGCTGCCATTGCTGATAGAGCGCAAATTTATCAGGGGTAAAACGTTTGGCTGGAATTCTGAAGGAAATTGCAGGTGGCTGAGGCAGCGTAGTACCTGCGAGGATGTTGACTGCCTCTATGACCCGCCCGATATATGCGAGTCTTAATTGTTTATCTCGAGGGTGCAGCCCCTTTTGAAGAATTTCATATAACTGAAGCAACTTCTCGTTTTTCAATGACTTCAGTTCGTTGGTATCAAGCAAATCCGGAAACTCAGTCCGAATGATCTCGTAAACGGCGGCCTCTTGATGCATCCTGCGTTGATGTCCCGCAGAGACCTTGCTGGGCTGCCTGGTGAGGTGTTCCTGCCAGAGTGAATCAGTTACAGGATCGGACATGCCATTTCTCGAATGCTGAGTTCCTCAAGTATCGGGGCAAGGTGTAATTCAATATTTTTTCTGAACTGTTGCGGATTCATGCTGGAGTAATTTGACCACGGTGCCTCGCCATACCGATGGTGGCCCATAAACGCTGCCAATGCTGTTTGTCCCATCCCATTTTCTAGCAATACGCTACGCAAAAGATGTCGATTACTGTTTGGGCGGATATTGAGAAAGTACTCAAGCTTATCTTGGTAGCTTTGAGGGCTTACCTCAATAATCGAATGCTCATGATTCAGAAAGAAGATGAGGGGCAGGGACTGGATCTGCTCGATAGGGCATGCGCTTACTGCATTGCTCCTCGTGGCATTATTCTTTGTTTTACGTGCAGTTGCGCCTTTTCTGGGGTTTCGGTTTAGTTCTGCAAACACCGCTGGGTTGTGAGAAGCCAGTCGGGTGAGCAGTCGTTTGCGATATTCGAGGAAGTTTCGCATGTGTGCACAAAGAACTTTAGGCAGATAAACAATTCGCGTATGCGCGAAATCATCACTGTCCTTGTCGGACAAAAGACACCATCCTTGCTCAAGATCTAGATCCGTATCTCTGGCGAATGCGCCACTGGTAGGGCGTGCACCGGTTGCTAATCCAAGTATCAATAATGTGTATACCGCATATGCATTATGCAAATCCTGCAAGCGGTATGACTTCAAACCTTCCTGAGTAATCTTTTGCAGGTCAAGAATGCACTGCTTCAACGGTGTCATGAATGGTTTTAGACGAGAGCCAATCGTGTTCTCACTTTGTAATTCGGATGTGGCATGAGATAGGGTTGTAAGCGCAGATGCCGGCCAAAAAGGCTGCGCGCCATCACTGGTCAGCAGTGAATGTAATGCCTCACGATAGCGTTGAAGCAGGAAACTTTCTGGTAAGGCGGTATAAGCCAGTTGAACCAAATAAACTTCACGTTGCTGGCCTGTGATGATGCTGGCTAGGGATGGATCACCTCCCGGCATTTGGATGAGCCGATGAAAGAGTAGGGCTTCAATTCGTTGAAGTGTCCATCGGTATGCTCCAGGTCGATGTATTGAGCTCAGGATGGCTTGGATTCTGTCTTGCAAGGTATCGCGATGTTGCGTGAAACAAATATTGTTGTCAGGTCCGCCCCTGAGGCTTTGGATCGCATCCCCAAGCTTGGTTGGAAGTGGCAGGCTAAGGCGATCAATGACTGGAAAATAGTTTCTTTTTTGCTCTGGCGTCAGGAGCTTGTCACTCTGCGTTGAATGAGTCGGCACCGTCAGGAACCAATCGTGACCCGCTTTGCTGAGTTGGGCGGCTTTAAGTTTGGCTGCAGCCCCAGTCGTCGTTGCAAATTGCACCCTATAAATTTCCTCAAAGGTGCGCCCACTAATGATGATTAGCCAGAGTAGGCATTGAGCGGGATCATCTAAGTCACGACTCTGAAGCGCTTGCAGTAGTCGTTTGATCTCGGTGGGTGTCGCCTGATTTAATGAAAATGGCAAATTCTGCCGCTGACGAGCTAGCGCGTTGTGTAGCCCTTTGGCGCTTCGGCGCATCCTAATCACATCAATCCGTTTGGTGTTCGCTGTGGGTGTGATAGGTGTAATGCTAATGGTCTGAGTCTCTACACCAAATTCGTGACGTGCATCGCCTGGAATCTGTGTTTCTTTACTCTGCAGGATCTCCTGAATGCGGATATCGTGCTCAAATTTGAATTCATCCGGGGGCAAGGATTCATCTGTGAGTTCTCCACGGTTAGGTTGGCCGATCATCTTGCCACCCCCCTGACCATCTCCACCCTTGGGTTTAGCGGGCGTGCGCTTCTTTAGCTCCCCATTGAATAAGCCCCATGCCTCTAATGCTCGACGGGTAAAGAATTGCAGCGGCTCATCAGTGCTCCTGCCGAGCTTGGAATGATTGGTTATGCCCGCTTGAATTTCATTAAACATTTCAGCCACAGAGCATGGCTTCTCTGGTACTGAGTCCAATAGGCCTGCGGATGCAAGCTCCCCAAGCTTGCGCAAACATCTTCCGAGATCTGCTCGTTTACTTTGTTTATCAATAAAATGTGGCTGGTTCAGCGTGAATAGGGCAAAGGCCGATAGTATTTCATGCTTCTTTCTGAACAGACTTGATGCGCAACCATACCAAAGTGCGCAAAAGAGAGGATGGGTTTCTGTATGAGGTCGAAGCGTTTTTCTACCTAGGCCATTGGGATTGATATCGCTCGGACTAAAGAAAATGAGTGGGAAGTACTGGGTGAGGCTTTCAGGACTGGTGGCTTTTATTTGCTTTAATGCATCAGTGAGATTTTTAAAGATTAATTGGTCGCGCTCAAAGTCCGCACTGAATTTATATCTAAAGGGTTTTTCTTCCTCTTTATTTAAGTTCGCCTTGTGATTGATCTCTGCAAAATCTTGTGCAGTTTGCAGGAAGTTCGGTGCATGTCCCGCCACATGAAATAGTCCCATCAGATCGGGGGGCGCATCAATTCGCCTCAACGCGCTGAATAGATGCTCGTTGTCCAAATCCGGGAAGCATAGACTAAGTGGCGCCCATTCTTTCATTCGTCTATCCGCAGATCTCGAGCCGCGTACAAGTTCGCTGTTGCATCATCCATCGTGAGGCCTTGGTGTTCGCTTGAAATGACGGAGGTCTCAAGCGATTGCGGTTTGATGAGTTTCTTTTTCCGGCTTAGCGTTGCGCGAGTCAACTGCGCGTATTTCAAAAAGCGATTTTGCGAACCATATATTTCCGCAATGGCCCCCTTCTTGGCCGCATTTTTTTCCGGCTGAGATTCATCTTGTTGGGCCCAATAAAGCTGTGCAAAATCTTCTTTGCTCAGCTGAGATGTGAATGGGCTAAGAAACGTCTCGAAGAATGGGAGCTGCTTGAGCTGTTCTCGAGACGGCTTTGGGAAAAGGATGGCTGGAAGTGGACGGTCTTGAGTTTTGTGCATCGGATTGGCATCCATGAAATCATGCCACATCGCTAATGTTCTAAAACCAGCTATGAAAATGTATCGTTGTTGATCAGAGGCTTTTGAAGTAGCCCCTGTGACAATCATGGGACTCAGGCAGGCCTGCAGGTAAAGCTCATCCTGATTGCATACGGGAATTCGGGTCGTTCGTTGATGATCGGCTTGAAGATGTCCGTAGCGTTTAGCAGGCTCTCTGGGCGCTTCAATTTGCCCAAGTCTGATTTCAATCAAGCGAGGTTGCTCTCGATTCATCCACCTAGATTCCCATATCACAACAATGAGACTCACTGGCAGACCGGATTGAAACTCGGGCTATCAGTAAGCATGACTATTTTGTTTGATCTCCCCCAGAAAGTCTTGTTGCATGCCGCGACTGTGTCCAGTTTGATCGACTTCGATAGCGCTCACTGACCATTTTCACTTCGCCTGTGAGCTGAACCCCTTTGAGTGAGTTGCGCTGATCCTCGTGAACTGGCTCCTCTAAGATGTACCCCTACTAATCTCAACGGTGATCTTTGCCACGCAGGCGAGACAAAAAGAATTGAAGGCAAGAAAATGGCAGAACTAGCAGTCGTTTCACATTTCATCGAAAACTAGCCCCCGTAAAAAATCGAACGTCTAAAGGAGGTAGGTCACGTGCAACCTTGTTTTGTGACCTAAATCGGGGTGTGCTGCAGGTGCCGTCAATAGCTGCTGAACTTCTTGGGGATGCAAATGTCTGATTCAAAATGTGTGATCATGAGCTGACGATGAGCTTTAATTAGACATTAAACGCCTTGATTCTTCTCCGTTACACAGTGACTGGTTTCAACTTTTCTGATATGCATAGTGGGCAATATAAACTCAGGTCGGTACAGGTACCCCATCTGTATGTCATGCGCTATACACAGCGATGGTGTTGCTGATAAGCTAAAAAGATGAAAGCGCTGCGAATCTTACTTTTTTGTGTGATGGCCATTGTGCTGCCGGTGAATACCTTGCTGGCGCAATCGCTTGCGCACGCAAAAATATTCGCCGCGTCGCATTCTGTGGCAGGTGACGCAGAGCAAATGGCACTGGACCACTCGCATTATCCACAAGCAGAGTCTGAGCAGCACTTGCACTTGCATAAAGGCTTGTTTGGCAAAGTGAGCGTGCATATTCATGAGCCAGCCAAGCAAAACGATTGCATCAAAGCCTGCCAAGTGATGCCTAGCTCAATGTTGGTAGCTAACAGCTTTGCCGAACCTTTACCTCATGCCGCGATTTTAGTTGGCATTTCCCTCGTCACCCCAACCGGTGTCACCGTCGATCCGCTCGAAGATCCGCCTAAATTGCGCGCCTAATCTGGCGCGTCATTCACTTTTATTCATTTGCAGTTAGTACTTTGGCTTCCAAGACTGTAGCTTTTTGAGTGCAGTCAACGTGCCTGTTTTTTTGCGGCAATGGTTGTGCGAAGCCCAGTTTGGCTGCAATTAAAAGTGGACTACTGATGCGTCTTTTCTAGTGGCACGCTGCTGCGTGCCGATCATTCTAGAAGTGATGATAGGTATACCATCATGCGATTAAACCGATTCTATACCCCCATTTTATGCGGGGTATTCATCGCGCTACCCGTTCATGCCGCAAGCATGAAAGATGTGTTTGAATTAGCCACCCAGCTCGATGCACCGCTGCATGCGGCACAGCGCACAAAGGCTGAGCAAGCCTTAATCAATGCGCAATCCTTAACGCCAGAACCGATGTCGCTGACTTTGTCAGGCACCAGTTCGCTTAATGACAATTTGGCCCCTACGCAAGATTCGCGTGAATATGAGGCTGAGCTGAGCATCCCGCTATGGCAATGGGGGCAAAAAGAGCGCTTGCTCTCGCAAGTGAAACACGCCGCGCAAGTAGAGCAACAGCAATTATTGCTCGCCCGTTGGGAATTGGCTGGCAAGGTGCGCGAAGCCGTATGGGCTGCGCGCTTAGCTCAGCTTGAGCAGCGCAGCGCAGAGCAGAAAAAAACTGCGCTCGAGCAAATCGCCAATGATTTAGCCCGCCAGCTCAAAGCGGGTGAAGTTGCACCGCTCGATGTCAATTTAGCGCAGCAGGCATTGTTGCAAGCAGAGCAAGAGCTGGCGCTAAGTCGCCAATTGGCCAGCGAAACCGTGCAGCAGTTCCAATCTTTGCTCGGTGCCGACAGCGAGCTGCCACAACACGCTGAAGTTATCCCAAGCCAACTTGAAGCAGCTCACCCGCAACTATTGGCTGTGCAAGCGCAGGCGGAGTTGGCTCGAGCCCATTTGGCGCAAGCGCAATACGACACGCGCGATACGCCTGAGTTGGCGATTAGCTTAACGCGCGAACGCGGCTCGCCCGATGAAGAATACAAACATTTGGGCAAATTATCGTTGCGGATTCCTTTTGGCTCCGATGGCCGAACTCAGGCGCGCGTGAGCAGTGCGAATGTCGAGCTACTGAGCGCGCAAACGCAGGCGCAGCGGCTGGAAAAACACATCCGCACGCAACAACTTGCCGCCCAGCAAGCGCTGACTCAAGCCCAGCAAGCACTGAAGTTTGCCGAGCAAAATGGCCAGTTAGCCGCGCAAGCGTGGCAATGGCAGCAGCGTAGCTACCGCGCCGGACAAACCAATCTACAAGCTTTTTTAAACGCGCAGCGCGATTTTCTTGATCGCGGCTTTGCTGTGCAGCGAGCCGAATTGGAATTGGGTCGCGCTACGTCACACTATTTACAAACACTAGGGGTATTGCCATGAAGCGTATTTCTGTATTGATCTGTGGCCTGATACTCAGTGCTGTATCTTGGGCGCACGGTGATGAAGACCACGGCACAGCGCCGCATCCTGAACCAGTTCTTCAAGCCGGCGCGAGCGCTGAAAGCGCCAGCAGTGATTTTGAAGTGCTGGCCACGATGCAAGGCGAGCAGCTCACGATTTATCTCAACCGCTATGCCGACAATCGCCCGGTGAGCGAGGCGCAATTGGAAGTGGAAAGCGGCGCGTTCAAAGCCAAGCTCAAACCCGTCGCCTCAGGCGTGTATCAAGTCAGCGCCGCGCCATTGGCCAAAGTCGGTGAGCATGCGCTGGCGATTACCGTGCTCGCTGGCGAGCAAGCCGATTTGCTTGACGCCAGCTTAAGCGTTGCGTCGTCTGCTGAATCGCTGGCCGCGGCCTCTGCAGCCACTGAATATAAAAATTGGATCTGGGGCGCAGGCGCGGCAGCGCTGTTGCTACTGGCAGGCGTGTACGTGCGCCGTCGTGGGGGAAATCAAGCATGAAATTAAATCGCATTATTTTAAGTTTAAGTCTGGCTCTGGCGACGGTGAGCAGCTTTGCGCACGAAGGCGAAGACCACAGCCAAGACGCACCGAAAGCCGCTGTTGCCCCCAGCCTGAATAAACCCCAACGTTTACCCGATGGCCGGGTGTATGTACCAAAAGCCACGCAGTTTCAATTGGGCGTGATCACGCAATTGGCCAAAACCACCGCGGCAGCTAAAACCATTGAACTCAACGGCCATGTGGTGATGGACCCGAACCGCAGCGCCCGCGTGCAAGCCAGTACCGCCGGGCGCCTCAGCGCACCGAGCGCAGGTTTGCCGCTCTTGGGTAGCAAAGTGAAAAAAGGCCAGGTATTGGCGGTGATTCAACCAGCGCAAAGCGCGTTTGAACTCGCGCAACAGCGCGCCTATTTGGCCGAGGCGCAAGCCAATTTAAAGCAAGCCGAGCAAAGCCTAAATCGCCTGCGTGATTTAGAGGGCTCAGTGGCGCGCAAAGACATTGAAGCCGCCAGCGCGCAAGTGAGCGCCTTGCGCGCCCGCACCGCCGCGCTGTCGCAAGCCAGCAGCGGTGAAGTATTACGCGCCAGCGTCGATGGCGTGTTGGCCTCAAGCAATGTGGTGAACGGTCAGGTGATTGACCCCGCGACGGTGCTGTTTGAAATCGTTGATCCCAAAGGCTTTTTAATCGAAGCCACCGCCTTTGATCCGGCCTTGCTTAGCCAGATCGACAGCGCGGCTTTCAATGGTGTGAAGCTGAAATATTTAGGCGGCGCGAGCGCTTTGCGCGATGGCGCTTTGCCCTTGCTATTTGCCCCGAGCGAGGCGATGCCATTGGCTTTAGGCCAAGTGGTCAAAGTGGCGGTTGGCACGCGTGAGCAAGTGAAAGGCAGCGTTTTACCCGCCAGTGCGGTGGTGAAAAACGCCAGCAATCAAAGCGTGGTGTGGATTTTGGAGCAAGCGCAAGTATTGCGCGCGCAACCAGTGCAGCCTATGCCGCTCGATGGCAAAACGGTGCTGGTGCCGTCGCTGAAAGAGGGCGCGCGCGTGGTGGTTGAGGGCGCAAACCTGATTAATCAGATTCGTTAAGGGGGTTGCGATGTTTAGTTGGATCGTCAATGCCAGTTTAAAAAACCGGCTGTTCGTCCTCGCCATCGCGGTGATTATGATGGTGTATGGCGGCTATACCGCCAGCAAAATGCCGGTCGATGTGTTTCCCGACCTAAACAAACCGACGGTCACGATTATGACCGAGGCGGGCGGGATGGCGCCGGAAGAAGTCGAGCAATTGATTAGTTTTCCGCTGGAAACTTCGCTGAACGGCATGCCGGGCGTCACGCGCGTACGCTCGGTGTCGGGCGTTGGGCTGTCGATTGTGTACGCCGAATTTGCTTGGGGTTCGGATATTTATCGCAATCGGCAATTGGTCGCCGAGCGGCTCGCCGAAGTGAAAGAGCAATTGCCGGCCGATATTAGCCCCAAAATGGGCCCGATTTCGTCGGTGATGGGCGAAATTATGTTGATCGCGTTTCCGATTGTGAATAACTCAGCGAATCCTCAGCAAGGCATGGCGGTGCGCGAGTACGTTGATTTCGTGCTGCGCCCACGTCTTTTGTCGATTCCCGGCGTGGCGCAGGTGATTCCGATTGGTGGCGAAGTGCGGCAATTTCGTGTTGAGCCCGATTCGGCGCGCATGGCGCAATTAACTGTTGGGTATCAGGATATTGAGAACGCACTAAATGGCTTTGCAAGCAATACCAGTGGTGGGTATTTAGAGCAGAACGCGCGCGAGTATCTGATCCGCAATATGGGCCGCACCACGCGGCTGGCCGATATGCAAAATCTGGCGGTGAAAGTCGTTAACGGCCAGCCGGTGCTGCTTAAACAAGTGGCGCAAGTGAAATTTGCGCCGGCGTTCAAACGCGGCGACGCGGGTTTTAACGGCCAAGCGGCGGTGATTATTGGCGTGCAAAAACAGCCGACAGCCGACTCGGTCAAAGTGACGCGCGAAGTCGAAAGCGCGCTCGCCAGCTTGAGCAAAGCGCTGCCTGCCGGCGTGAGTCAGCCGCAAGTCTCGTTCCGCCAAGCCGATTTTATTGAGGCCTCGGTTAATAATGTTGAAGAAGCTTTGCGCGACGGCGCGATTATGGTCGCGGTGATTTTGTTCCTGTTTTTAATGAACACGCGCACGACGATTATTTCGCTAACCGCGATACCGTTGTCCTTGGGGCTAACGTTTTTGATTTTCCAAGCGCTGGGTTTATCGGTCAATGTGATGACCTTGGGCGGTTTGGCGATTGCGATTGGCGAGCTGGTTGACGACGCGCTGGTGGACGTGGAAAACGTGCTGCGCCGACTTAAAGAAAAGCGGCCGCAAGGCAAAATCGAGGCGATCAAAATCATCGCCAGCGCGTGTAATGAAGTGCGCTCGGGTGTGGTGGTCGCGACTATGGTCGTCGTGCTGGTGTTCGTGCCGCTATTCGCTTTGCCAGGCATGGAAGGGCGTTTGTTTGTGCCGCTGGGCGTGGCTTATATCACGTCGATTTTGGCCAGTTTGCTGGTCGCGCTGACCGTCACGCCGGTGATGTGCTACTACTTGCTGCCGAAAATGCGTCAAATCGAGCACGGCGATTCCAAGCTGGTGCAATGGCTGAAACGCCACGATCAACGCTTGCTGGAAGGCACCTTCGATCGCGCCAAATCGCTACTGGCGGCAAGCACGTTGTTGCTGCTGGTGGCGATGGCGAGCATGCCATTGTTGCCGCGCGCATTTTTGCCCGCGTTTAACGAAGGCACGCTGCTGGTCAGCCTATTGCTGAATCCTGGCACCTCGTTGGCGGAATCGAATCGCATTGGACAATTGGCTGAAACCTTGGTGCAGCAAGTGCCGGAAGTGGAAAGCGTCGGTCGCCGTACTGGCCGCGCCGAGCTTGACGAGCACGCCGAGGGGGTTCACACCAGTGAATTGGATATCGATTTAAAACCATCCGATCGCCCGCGTGAACAAGTGCTGGCCGATATTCGCCAAAGTCTGGCTGGCTTGCCAGCCACGGTGATGTTGGGCCAACCAATTTCGCACCGACTCGATCACCTCTTGTCCGGCGTGCGCGCGCAAATCGCCTTGAAGATTTACGGCGACGATCTCGACACGCTGCGCGCGCAAGCGGCTAGCCTGCAGCAGAAATTGGCTGGCGTGCCGGGGTTGACCGATTTGCAAATCGAGAAGCAGGTTTTGATTCCGCAACTCAAAGTGCAAATCGATTATGACCGCGCCGCGCAGTTGGGCGTAGCGCCCGGCACTTTGCTCAGCACGCTGGAGGCGCTGAGCGAGGGTGATACGGTGGCGCAAATCGTCGATCAAAATAAACGCTTTAATTTGGTGATACGCCTGCCCGACACGGCACGCGATGCCGCTGGTTTGGCCAATATTTTGATCGACACGCCGCACGGCAAAGTGCCGCTTTCGCAAGTAGCGACCATTGAAGAGGGCGACGGGCCCAATCAAATTGGCCGCGAAAATGGCCGCCGCCGCATTGTGATTTCGGCCAATACCGATGGCAGCGATATGGCGCAAGTGATCGCCAAAATGCGTACGGTGATTAATGAGAACCAGATGCCAGAGGGCTATTTCGTTAGCCTTGAGGGGCAATTTCAAGCGCAGGAAGACGCCACTCGTTTGATTGCTTTGCTCTCAGTTGTGTCCTTGGCGCTGATTTTTATGGTGCTGTACACGCGTTATCAATCGGGCGTACTCGCAACGATGATTATGGCCAATATCCCGATGGCGCTGATTGGCAGTATCGCGGCGATGTGGCTGGCAGGCATAACGCTATCGGTCGCCTCGATGGTCGGCTTTATTACGCTAACCGGTATCGCAACACGCAACGGCATTTTGAAGGTCAGCCACTACATCAATTTGTGCAAGTTTGAAGGCGAAACCTTTGGCAAGGCGATGATTGTGCGCGGTTCACTCGAGCGCCTAACGCCGGTGTTGATGACGGCCTTAACCGCCGCCTTGGCGCTAACGCCCTTGCTGTTTGCCGCGGACGCGCCGGGTAAAGAGATTTTGCACCCAGTGGCGGTGGTGATTTTTGGCGGGCTGATTAGCTCGACCTTGCTTGATACGTTACTGACGCCGCTGATGTTCTGGTTGTACGGCGAGAAACCTTTGCAGCGCTTGGTGCAAAGCGAGCAAAAAGAAGCGTTTTAACCGGTCAATTGGCCATTTAGAAAGGAAAAAAGCATGAAAAACGTATTACTAAGTTTAACTTTGGCTGTGGCGACCTGCTTGTCTTGGGCGGATGGCGTGATGACGCCAGCCCATGGTGGTGTGATGAGCGAGGCCAAATCGGGCACGCGCGCTGAGTTAAGTACCGCCGGCAATATGCTGATGGCCTACTTAACGAGCCATAGCAACGAAGCGATTGCGACCAAGGGCGCAGTGGCCGAGCTGACTTTGCTCAATGGCACTGAAAAGCAAGAGGTGAAATTTATGCCATCAGGCGCTAATTCATTGATGGCGCAGGGCAAGTACAAAGCCGTTGCCGGCAGCAAAGCTTTGCTGAAAGTGACTTTGCCGGGCAAAGCGACTGAGCAATTCCGCTTTGAATTGAAATAATTACCCTTGGGGTATTGTTTTGCATACTGCTGTTGTATTTGTTCGCAGAGCAATACCCATAGTAGTCCTTAAAGTAATGGCGCAAAAAGTACGATGCTTGGCTTTACTTCGGACTTAACAGATTAATCGCTGGCTGCGTCCATTGCGCAGTCTAGCTATTTTGAGCCGAATACGGCCACACAGAGGCTGTATGCAAAAGTGCGAGTGGCGCATGGCTCGTCCAGATGAAGGAGTTTGAAATGGATAGACGACAATTTTTAACTACGTCGATCGGCGCTGGTGCGCTCGGCTACTTTTCGGCGAATGCGGCGTGGGCGGCTGCTATGGATCACTCCGCACATGGCTCGATGGATCATTCCGGCCATGCTTTGGCTGGGACGGCGTCACACGGCGCTGGCGCAATGACATTAAAAACTGTACCCGATATGCCTTTGCTGCCGCTGACGAGCATAGCCGCTGGACGCGCGCATCTGGCTTTATCGAAATTGGCCAATACGGCCACCGCTGTAAATCGCTTTGAGGCGACGCTGACCGCAGCCGAGCACCAAGTTGAGCTCGTTGCAGGACAGCAAACGCCAATGTGGTTGTACAACGGCCAAGTTCCCGGGCCATTGATCGAGGCGTATGAAGGCGACGAAGTGGCGATCCGCTTTGTGAACCAGCTGACGCAAGCGTCGACGATACATTGGCATGGCCTGCCGGTGCCGCCGGAGGAAGACGGCAATCCGCAAGACGCCGTGCCAGCGGGTGCTGAGCGCGTCTATCGCTTTAAATTGCCAAAAGACAGCGCTGGCACCTACTGGTATCACCCACATCCGCACGGCGACACGCCTGAGCAGGTTTATCGCGGCTTGGCTGGGCTGTTTATTGTGCGTAGCAAAAACGATCCGCTGCGCGCGTTTGCCGAGCAGCATTTGGTGATTTCAGATTTAAAACTCGATGCACAAGCCTTGATCCCTGATAACACTACCAACGACTGGATGAATGGCCGCGAGGGGCAGTTTGTGCTGGTCAATGGCCAGCGCGAGCCCGTGGTGACGATTGCTGGTCGCCAACGCCTGCGCATCTGGAACGCGTGCAGCGCACGGTATTTGCAACTGGCGATTCCTGGGCAAAAGCTGACCTTGGTCGGTACCGACTGCGGTTTGCTCGAAAAACCGGTTGTTCACGAACAAATCTTGCTGGTGCCGGGGCAAAGGATTGAAGTGTTAGTTGGTGACGGTAAAGTGGCGCAGCTGGCGCTAAAAGCCTTGGCGTATAACCGCGAAAAAATGGGCAATGTCGAGCCCGAACTCGAGCGCGTATTGGCGCGTTTGAATTTTGTCGCAGGTGATCTACCCGCAATTCCGGCGCAGCTGCGCAAAATCAACGATTTGGGCCGCGCTACAGCGCTGAAAAAAGTGGAATTTAGCGAAACGATGAGCATGGACAACGGCGTTCACACGATGGAATTTCTGGTGAACGGCAAAGTGTACGACATGGGTCGTATCGATATGACCAGCAAACTCAATGAAGTTGAAATTTGGGAGATTTTTAATAACTCGCATATGGATCACCCTTTCCATATCCACGGCACGCAGTTTTTAGTGCTCGATGCAAAGCTGGACGGCAAACGCCAAAACGCGAAATACCGCGCGCTGCACGACACGATCAATTTGCGCCCCTATGAAACCGTGCGTATCAAAATGGTCCAGCACTATAAAGGCTTGCGCATGTTCCACTGCCACATTCTGGAGCACGAAGGGCAGGGCATGATGGCGCAATTACTTGTTAAATAAATAATCTAAAGGAATCAAAATCATGAAAATTAAATCACTATTTCTCAGTTTCTTCTTCGCTCCAATGATCGTTTTGGCTGCAGCGCCTGCGGGAACTATGTACAAAGATCCCAACTGTGGATGCTGTGGTGATCATGCCAAATATCTGCGAAATGCAGGCTTTCAAATCAAAGAGCAACCAACAGCCAATATGAGCGAAATTAAGCAGAACTATGGCACTGATAAGGCGGCGAGCTGCCACACCATTGTGATGGGGGGCTACGCCATCGAAGGTCACGTTCCTACCGCTGCTATTACCAAATTACTGAAGGAAAAACCTTCCGCAAAAGGTATTGCCGTGCCAGGGATGCCAGCCAATTCCCCGGGAATGGGTGACTATAAACCGGGAACGATTGAAGTCATGCTGATTGCCAAAGACGGCAGTGTGAAACCTTACGGTAAATTCTGAGCGTTGCAATCGTTGCGTTGAGACTGTGAACTCAACGCAACGACGAAGGAGAATAAGATGGCTGAGCCTTGGATCAAGCGAAGAAATTTGCGTATTAATTCTGCTGCCTATGAGCAAGTTAATGCCGCGTTATTTTCTTTACCAGGTCTGTTGGCTCTATCTCAACAAGATACCAAACACTGGCTTCTTGAATATGATGTACGAGCCTTGCAATTTGGTGAAATTGCCAGCGCGCTTCAGCATTTAATTCCGGCAACATGGTTTTGGCGCTGGAGTATCAGACTATATCAGTATCAGGATGAAAATAATCGTGATGCTTTAATGCATAAAGATCGGGGATGCTGCAACCGACCCCCATCTCGCTGAACTATGTTTAATTGCCTAAGATTGATCGCTAAAAGTGATTTTTGCTCCGCATACCAGGTCGATGCGGAGCTAAATAATGATCTTCATTTTCACAAAAATGGCGGATAAATCATGTCTCAAAGGCTGAAAGCCAATTTAGCGCATGATTGCGCTAGTGTATTTGCCCCTGCTCCAAGGCTTGAATCACGGAAGTTTATGCGAAGTCGATTCGTGCCCTGTATTGGTTAATGAGACATTCGATAATGATTCGAGAGTGGGATAATTGGGGCCTTCGTTGGCAGGGTAGGTCGTAATTGATTGAGTTAAGGCGTTTTTAATCTGCAGGCTTGAATCAATTTTTTGCATTCAGGTTTTCTTCTGCTGCGATCAATTTCAAGAGTGCAAAGCCATACTCATTTGTAGCCATATGTGGAGCTTTGATTGCCTGTTTGGGTGTATTTGCGCCAATTCATGGTAGTGGCGCCGAGGTAACGAAAGAGGAGATAGAAAACCAACATGCACTCCCTTGGTATTTTATGCCGATCAAATTCGTGGGTATTCTTTTGGCCTTTCTGACGGGCCTGCCTAGAGGTATATTCGCACCGTCTTTAGCACTCGGCGCCGGGGTTGGCAGTTGGTTTGCCCCCTTTTTTGCCTCGGGTATGATCGTAAAATTGATGGCAGTAGGCATGACTGCGATGTTAGCCGTGGTAACCCGGGCACCAGTTACTGCAGCTGTGATCATGATTGAAATGACGGACGGGCACTCGATGGTCATTTCTATTCTTGTCGCCACCCTAGCTAGATTCTTTAATGCAAACCTCTACCATGGACTGGCGGCAAGAGCGATCAATACCCTGTCATCAACTCATCGAGTTTGAATTGCAGTGGTACTCTGAATTTGACTCTTGATGAAGAGCGTGGAGTTCCCTTTGGCCGATGAACTGCCACTACATCAAACACAGCAGACTGCTGTTCGGCCAAAGCAGACCATCCGAGCCATCTGATGGTCTCTAATCCTTTGTGGTAGCACTACGTTGCCAAGCGTCTATCCAGATTGCAAGCTGGCTAGATTCAGTCAATATGAAGTGATGCTTTGCATCCAAACTATTCACGGATGCAGGCTTTTTCACTTCCTGCCATGCTAAGACCTGACTAGGCTCTAATAACTCATCTTTTTCACCGTAAACAAGATGCAGCGGTGCAACTAAATAAGGTTCTACTTGATATTTATACTCTTTCGCTTGAATTTCTAATTGGGCTAATATTCTAACTCGCTGCATAGGGCTATTAACCCCAAGAGCTTGCCAGTCAGATTCTGAACTCGGAGTATTGTGCGGATAGCTCAATGTAGGACTATGCTGCGCAGCAACAGCAACCCAGCTGGGTAGATTCCCCGACAACTCCAGTTTCCTAGCTAATTCAAATGCCATTAAGCCACCAAAACTCTGTCCATAGATCGAAAATGGCCTATCAATTAGCGCCATAGCTTGGTTCTGCAATCCATTGAGCAGCGAATCTAGAGTGTCGTAGTCTTGATAGCTTAGAACCCACAGCTCCCATTCTGTGGATAATGCTTGCGCTAAAGCAAAATAACAGAATGGCGATGCTCCAGCTGGCGTAAGGCAAAGCAACTTGTACTTCGCTTGGGGATTTGGAATTAAACACTTCACAGTATTCTCAAGCGGATTCACCTTAGAAGGCACGAGTTTACAAAGTGATTGAAGCCCCAATTTTATTTGTTGAGTTGATAATCCAAAGTCGACAAGACAAGCCACCTCATCCACTCCCAATTCATGCCAACGCTCCAGTTTTGCGTAACATTCTTCTGTGCTGCCTATCAATGCCTGACTTTTTCGGTAGCGCATCGCCGCGAACCTTATCAACTTCTCCCTTTCCTCTGCTCCCTGAGCATGTAATGCTTTGCTACCTTGTTGCCATAAATCTGCAGAACTATGGAGATATTCATGCAGCGCAGGTGTGACCCACTCGTTTAATTCATCAGGATTGTCGTGTACAAAACAATGAACCATCAGCGTTACTCTACCCTGCTGAGATGAGAATCCCGAATCGACCAACGATTGCCGATAGTATTTAATATTTTCGGCCAACTCGTCTTCCGTCTGGCTTAGCAACGCAGTCAGTAGATTAACGCCTAAGCTCCCTGCCTCAATAAATCCCTCTTTCCGGCGATTGCAAGTTAGCCATAACGGTGCTAACGACTGGAAAGGTTTGGGATATGTAGTCAGCGAGACGGAGTCTCCAGATGGGTTGATTAAAGTTTCAGGCTCTTGTTGCCAGAATCGTCGGAGTTGCTGAATTTGTTTACCAAGAGATTCAAAACGATTGGTGTAGGCATCTGACGAACTCAATACAAAGTCATTCTGATTCCAGCCTGCCGTAATCGCTATTCCTGCGCGACCTTTAGACAGTTGGTCAACTAAAGACCACTGTTCTGCAATACGTGCAGGATGATGCAACGGAAGTACGACGCTACCCGCCCGCAATCGGAGATTCTTAGTTACTTGGCTGAGTGCACTAGCAAGAACTGCAGGGTCTGGGAATGCAGCTCCAAACCGATGAAAGTGTCGCTCAGGTAGCCAAATTGCCTCAAACCCATGCACGTCAGCAAACTCGGCAGTTTCACGAATCAATTCGTATGGATTTTCATCACGAGTAGCTTCGCTTTGCCCAAAAAAGAATAGACTTAAGCCGAGCGAAGATTGAGAACTGGGCTCACTCAGTTCCACTGCTGAGCAGGCTTGCTCTGATACTGAATTGTTCACAGGTTCGACAGAGGAAGATTCTGGACTGTAGCTCTCGCACAGTAGTGCTGATATTTGATCAATACGTTCGACTTGCCAAAACCACTCGACTGGCAGCGATTTGTTCCAGTGTTCTTCGAAAGCCACGGAGCATTCGACTGCAATAATTGAATCTAATCCGAGGCTATTTATAGCAGTGGAACGCTCCACCTTAGTGGACGGCTTAACATTTTTCTGGAGCCAATTAATCAACCATTCTTCATAAAGTTGCTGCGCCGTATTTGAGGCACTTGCAGAGCTTTCAATTACTTCATCAGATGCATTAAAATTGCCGGTTAACTCGGCATTCGTTTGCCAAGATAGGCGAGCTTCAATGTCATTAGGCGGGGTAGCCTTTTGACTGCCGAGCGGACCAATTTGGCTGTCTAGCTGAACACTAAGTGCTAATAACTCAGTCTCCGGATAACGATCGATGGATAAGTTTGTTTTAGCAAAGGCTTGCTGCAAGCGGGATTGGATAAAAAGGGTCTCGTCTTCGTGCTGGCAGAAACTTTCTATTAGACATAAACAAACCAACTCTCCGCTAACGTAATATGTCCAATCTTGGTGAAGTGATTTCAGAGCATGCTCTTCTTTCCAAGCCCGCAGTTTTTCAAATGGAGCAATTGCTTCGAATTCCGTGAATGCTTTTTCTAATTCTTGTTCTTGTTGCCACAATCTCTGGCCTAAGTGGCTTAACAGCGTTTCAGTTGGGCCCTCGAAAATTCTGAGAAGTCGAGCATCTCGCCAGAGCTGTGGCACCAAACTATCTTCGATGTAACCACGCCCTCCTAATCCTTGCTGGAGTTGATCGATCGTTTCTCCAAGCCACTCCGGTGCAAGGCATTTTCCAATTGCATAAATATCGCTAGAGACTTCAATTTCCATATCGCGTTTTAATGCAATCCGCTGGCTGAAACGCTCTATCAAGTCAGCCTTTTTGAGTCCCTCACGTAGCCACAGCTGGATTAAACTCTGATCAATTAAGCGTCCCGAAGCAATTTGCCTCTCTTGCGCATGTCTGAGAAGTTGTTGGCAACAACGCCGTAAAGCGCCAACACATATAGCCATAATGCCAAGTCGTCCCGTATGCATTGCAGTTTCTGCAATACGGAAACCGTGCCCAACCTGACCAAGTACTTGCTCATTCGTCAATGAAACTCTGTCGAACCAAAGCGAATTTTGCACCATAGCGCGCATGCCTGTTGTCATCGCTTCTGGGCCAATGTGTACTCCCTCTTGTTCTGTATTGACTAAGAAGGCGCTCAACCCAAGGGGCTGCTGAGTAGTGCTCTCACTTTTTGCAATAACAAGCAAGGTATCTGCCCATCCGGCATTGCCAATCCAGCACTTATTACCGGACAGCATCCAACCAGTTGAGCTTGCTTTGGCGAGGCTCTTTAGCGAACGAGGATTCGCACCAGCATTCGGCTCACTTATGGCAAAAGCAGCAAGAGATTGCCCACGGGCAAGAGAGGGCAAATGCATGACCTTCTGCTGATTCGAGCCGTGACGGACAATTGGCTCTACGGCCAGAGCCAGATGTACTCCAAGCATGGCAGCTATGCTGACATCCATCGCGCCCAACTGCTGCATAACCCGCAGGGTCTGCTGTTGCGAGAGGCCCTGTCCACCATATTGGGCAGGAATATTCAGGCCAAAAAAGCCGCGCTTACCCAGTTGCAACAACAAATGCGGATCGATACTCCGACGTTCATCCATTTGTTGCGATTGCAAACGACGAAGTTGATACTCTCGCAGCCACTCAATCAAGCTTGTACTCTTGTCCGTCTCTATAACGTCGTCGGTAGCTCTTTTATTCCCTGTAGTAAATATGCTTTGCCAATGATCATTTTCCCAATATTCGCGGCATGCCAAACGCCGACGTTTGCCACTTGACGTAATGGGCAACTGACCAGGTTTAAGAAGTGCCCCCGCAGTCAATTGGATCGATAATTCATCGGAGATAATTTTGACTATCGCCTGCCAAACATCGGCTGGGTTACATTTGCGTAACTGACTTCGTTCAAGCTCAGCGACAAGAGCCAAGGATTGACCCTGTGTCTCCTCGATAGCGAAGGCAACAATTCGCTGAGAATTTATTGCTGGATGAGCCTTGCTAACGAGGTTTTCAATATCCGAGGGGTATAAATTTCTACCGCGAATGATAATCATTTCTTTCAATCGTCCGGTTACATAAAGTTCCCCTTGAGATAGAAAGCCAAGATCACCTGTACGCAGCAAAGGCGCTGAGTCATCTAGATTCAAGAATAGCTCGTCGTCCAATTCTGGCTTTTTCCAATAGCCTCGAGCATTCGAAAAACTACGGACACATATTTCACCAATTTGATTTTCAGGTAAAAAAGCACGTGTGCGCGAATCAATTATAAAAATTTCGGTATTATTGCTTGGAGAGCCGCAGCTAACCAAACGATGTTCGCTATTAGGTAGGGTAACAACCACCCCGTGCTCTAGTGCAGACTTATCTACCTCTAATGTATTTGCAACAAGCCCTTTAGGCTTAAAGCCACTAACGATAAGCGTGGTCTCAGCCATGCCATAGCAAGGTAATAATGCATTCTGTCGGAAACCGACATGAGCAAATCGGGAATAGAAGTCTAGTAGTGTGTTTGCTTGAATAGGCTCTGCTCCGCAATAAGCTTGGGCCCATTGGCTTAAATCTACCCCTATCAAGTCATCATCATTTATGCGGTCTATGCAGTACTGGTATGCAAAGTTAGGGGCTCCGCTTGTCGTTACTTGGTAACGAGTTATAACTTCAAACCATAAATTTGGCTTGCGTAAGAAGTCTTGTGCGCCAAAGAAGTATTGCTGGCATCCGACATAAATAGGACAAAGCAAATGTCCTACCAATCCCATGTCATGATAAAGCGGTAGCCAATTTGCCCCAATTGTTTCTGTGGTTAAATGAAAGCATTGTCTGATTTGCTCAAGGTTTTCCAGTAACTCACGATGATAAATAGGCACACCCTTTGGAGTACCTGTTGAACCCGAACTGTACTGAATAAATGCCAGATCCTCTTCACACCATTCATTAATAAATGAGCAAGCATCCTCACTTTGCTGGGTTAATTGTAAATCGCTGAGAACACAGAGCTCCAACTGACTTTCAGAGGAGTCACCAAGCCATTTCAGGCATTTTTCTTTGAACGCGGCATTTGTGAGCGCCAGTTGAGCTTGCGAATCACCAATAATCGCAAGCAGTCTAGCGCTTTGCTGTGATTTTGTTGGAGGGAAAACTGGTAAAGGTACTACACGAGCATAAAGACAGCCCCAGAATGCAACGACAAAATCTATACCTTGAGGAAATAAAAGAAGGCACCGCTGACCAGGTGTCAATCTCTGGCGCAACGCATGCGCGATTGCACAAGCTTGGTTATGTAGCTCCAGATATGAAAGTCGATACTGAACATCACCATCGCTATTGAGAAAGAAATAAACAGCATGATCAGATTGTTCGCGGCTCCGCTGCCACAGGTACGTCATTAAGGTCATTAAGGTGCTTCGTAAGGATGTTTTAACTGACAGAATAAATACATGTGTATTCCATCATCATATCAGATCGATATTTCTGATCGATTGTCGCGAGTCGCCAAAACTCTTTTTGCGGGTCAATCTCCATGGGGGGAGTCGACGTCCACCCCATCTTGAGTAAGGCGTGACTTTAGATTCCAATCCACCATAGCAAGGAGTTGGACATGAAGAAACGATTCACCGAAGAACTACTCATCGGCTTCCTATGGCAGAAGCCGGCATGCCCGTAGCCGAGCTGTGTCGCAAGTACATCTTCTCGGATGCTAAGCATTTCAAAGTATCGCTATTTTTGAGCCCACCCTAAGCTAGTCGCTCTATTTGGATGGCTGCAGCATCAATATGTCGACGTATTGACGCAATGCACGGCAAAAACCGTGCAGAAAAACCATCGCAATTTTGAATCGCCCTCAAAAATGCGTCTGCTAACTGCAAGGCTTCACGCCAGATTTCGTTTGGCACGGCTGTGCTTAATGTGGCTGGCGCTAAAGTATCAATGATCGAGCCACTGCTTCGCGGAGCAAAGGCCATCGGCAACATATCGTAGGCGGGTGCTAATTGGTACGTACCCCCTTCGCTGCCAATGAATGACAAGTTACCCGCATGCATGTCCGTGTTGCCGATCAAACAGCCGAAGGCCCATAGTCGAGCGGTTTCTGAAACTGCTGATGATTGGAGCAGCCCAACTGCCGCAAGCTTAGTGACTAATGTCGGCCATGGCGCGAGTGCATCGCCCACGAATTCCATATCCAGAGCACGTAGTGAACAGATACCGACTCGGCCTAGTTGGCTGGCTCGGTCAAAACGAGGCACTTCTAGAAATCGCTGCCCCCCGAAATCATAAACCTCTGTCTTGACCCCGAGTACTTCTAGCGCCAAGTGCTCAGCCAATAACAGGTCGCGCCATCGCTCACTCACTGGGTTATCGGTGGGGGCCGTGAATTTAACCAGCACGTGCCCCAGTTCACTGTAAGCACAAAATTTCGGTTGTTCGCCTCCGGCGGATGAGCCTGGGGCTTCGCCTAATGCCGCTGCCTTGGCAAGTACTGGGTAATCTTCCGCTCGGTTCACCGGCACAGGCCGTGGCATGTTAAGGAATCGATCTCGGGCCTCTGAACCGATCAGCAGGTTGCCCATGTTGTCATGCCCATGTGTTAACAGTGCCTTCAGTACTTCAGCATCATTCCAGTGTTCTGGGTTAGGCGGCAAATGAAGACCCGCAGCGTAAACCGAAGCATAAGCTCGCCCAAGAAAGCCTTGTGGTCGCATATCTACTAACCACCAAGGTAGTCCTTCGCTGTATATCGTTTTTCCTGTGACGTACTGCATCACAAAACCTTGGGGGCGTACTGGAACAAGAGTGCCTAGCTCTTCAATTTTCCCAGCAGAACTCACCCGGTAAATTGGCGTTGCAACAAGCCCTCGGAATTCATCTTTTATGGCGTATTGAATAGAAGGACCAGCGCCAATCCGAACAATTGATGCACCCAACTTAGATAGCGCACGTGACACGGTGGGCTGGCTTATTCCTGCCTTTTCAGCGAGTTGGCGTGCTGTACAAGGCCCTTGATCAAGTGCGTGCCTCAGAATTTCCGTATGAATGCTCATGGCCTGAATAGATTAATGAATAGATAAATATGCTGATGATCAGTGTAGCTGCTTAGGGGGGAGTTGTCAGGTCTCCAAGTAATTCGATTCAACGCACAACCATATATCAATCGGCAGAGCCCCCCGTTGAGTTCTGTTTACCATTTTCCGTTTTAGGTGTGGGCATGAGCCTTTCCGCAAGAGGACAGGTGCCGACTTATTGTCAAAACAGGCTCAAAAGGGATGGACGGTTCAAGGGGCACTTGCCGGTTCATAGGTTTGAGGACAACTTATCTGGTGAACTCACCAACGGTCAAAACTGCGTTTCTATTTAACATCAAAATTACCGCTTTTTTGGTTTGACTGACGTATCCGTATGGAGCGCCAAGGGGCGGATCAAGGGCGAGTTACGGTAGAAAAACTGTTGTAAAATATAGAATATTTGCCTATTATGTTGCTTGAAGAGTGTATGTAGGATTGGCCTCATAACCCGAAGGTCACAGGTTCGAGTCCTGTTCCCGCAACCAAAATGAAAAAAACCTAGGTTTCAAACCTAGGTTTTTTTTCGTCCAAAATTAGCCAGCGGCTGTTTTGCGAGGCAAGCCTACCCAATAAGCACTCCATTTCCATCGCTTCGACTCCAATGTGGATGGATCGCCATTCAGTTTAGAATGCTGTGATCAATCGATAGGGCGCGCGCATGATTTACTTCTTTACCGGTGCAGGTATGGCTGCTGATTCTGGTTTGCCAACATTTCGTGCGAGTGATGGCCTGTGGGAAAAGCATGATATCAATCTGGTCTGCAATTTCGATCGCTATCGCCTCGATGCGAGTGTCCGTCAGCTAACGCGTGAATTTTACAATGCGCGGAAACGGCAGTATGGCGATGCACAACCGCACGCTGGTTACGCGGCCATTGCACTGTTGCAGCAGAAAACACCTGTTACGGTGATCACCACCAATATTGATTTACTGCATGAAAAAGCCGGAACTCAAGACGTCATCCACCTGCATGGGCGGGTGGATCAAATGTCCTGTGCCGCCTGCCTGCATTACTGGCACATTGGCGATAAAGCATTCCAAGCCGATGATTGCCCCGCCTGCGGTAGTGGCATCACTAAACCGGGCATTGTCTTTTTTGGTGAGCCAGCCCCTCAATACGAAACCCTCTATCAAATTGCTAGTGATTTAACCGAGGATGATATTTTTGTCGTCGTTGGCACTAGTCTGAACGTGGTCGACCCGATTCAGCTAATCCGCTCGATGCAACGATTACCGCGCATCGTGATGATCGACCCCAATATTCCCGATTCTGCACGCCAATATGGCGCGGAGTGTATTCCTGCTCCAGCGCTACAGGGGGTTTGTGAATGGATAGCCTCTTTGGCGGCTAATAGAGATTGATAAAGCCTCACAGGCTAATATATTGACTGATCAAGGTGTGTGGGCGCTCTAAAGCGCGTGCACCTGACACCAGAGGTTGCGTCGCAACAGTATCAAAGGCCATCGGATCGCTCGGTTTTCTAGCACAAAGCCACGTCACAGCGACTATAGTTCACGCAAAGTAATCGGCAGGCGAAACCCCTGACTAAACATGGCGATTTGGGCTCAGAAATGGCGAGGTGGTGCGGTTCGGCGGGGGCTGAGGTGGGCCGCCTGTGTACTGCTGACGACGAGCCAGACGGTGTGGGCCGATAATTGGCCGGCGCTGACGATTTACACCGAAAATGATCCGCCCTACGTCACCCTCGATGAGCAGGGGCAGCTAGAGGGGCTCACCAAGCCGCGGCTCGAGCGCTTTTTGCAGGCGATTAGTTATTCAAGCAAAGACATTAAAGTACAGCCGTGGGTTCGAGCTTACAAAGAGGCGCTGAGCCAGCCCAATGTGCTGATTTTCCCAATCGCCAAAACCCCCGAGCGTGAGGCTAGCCTCACCTATTTATACCGGCTATATAATGCAACGGTTTATTTCTATCGCCTGACCGAACGTAGCGATATTCGCATTAATAATTTGCAGGCAGCCAAGAAATATCGTGTTTGTGCTGTGCGCGGCGATTATCGAGCCGAATTTTTGCAGCAAAAGCAGTTTGCACAGATTGATTTAGCGGCTGATTCATCACTGAATATCAAAAAGCTACTCGCTGGCCGCTGTGATCTGGCCATTCTCACCGAAATAGGGATGCGCAGCAAACTGGCGCAGCTGAATGAGAAATACGAGCGCGTGAGTATTGCTTTGCCTTTAGATGAACTCGATAGCAATTTGTATATTGCGATTAACAGCTCAACCCATCCTGATGTGATTAGGCAGCTGAAAAAACGTGCTGCAGCAATTGATTAATCATGCTTTATATTCAGGGTTGGTTGTTTTTTGTTGTTTAATTCGATTAAATCGATTGTCGAATTAAATTTTTAGCTGATTTTTGAATAAGCGCAATCAGTTGCGAATGTGAAACCCGATGTGAGTGCTGGTTACCATACAAAACGATGCATCCCTCGGTCGCGACCGCCAGTAGGGTCACTAGTTCATTGACAGCCGCAGGTGATGCCTTGGGGAAATTTTGCTGCAGTAACTGCGCTGTAAGGGCAATGCTTTGGGTGTAAAAAGTATCCATAGCGATAGCAATTTCCTCGTCATGCAGCGATAGTGACCAAAGCTCGCGAAAAAGATGCACGGTTTTTTTGTCGATTGCATCCACCATTAGCCAATTAATTAGTTCATTCAGACTGTTCTGCACATTCTTTGAGGCCAGCATTTGCTCAAACCGCTGCTGGTACTGCGCCAATAGCTCGCCAATCATCGCTTGCACTAAGCGCTGTTTGCTGGGGAAGTGGTAAGTGAGATTGCCCAGCGAGATCCCCGCACGTTCAGCCACGCGACGTGTGGTGAAGGCTGCTTGCCCTACTTCAATTAATACCGCCATGGCGGCATACAGAATTTGGCTGCGAGTATTGCTTGTGTCGCTGCTTGAGTCTGGTGTGTCCATTGTGTTTGCCGTTGTCATGTTATCTCCTTGAGCCATGGTGATCGATTCGTTTGCTTTAGATCAATTGCGAGCAGCAGTTGATCGGCAGGTGCGAAATATTTACCAATACAGAATAGGTCAATTGTCCTAGACTTGGTTGCGTAGGTCAATTGTACTAATTGGCACCCGCTGTGTAGCCAGACTATCGGGCCTCAACTCGACCGGCCCTCATCTATTGGAGAATCGATATGAATTTCAAACCACGCACTTTACTGCTGACGATGGCATTGTTGGGAATGGTGCACAACGCTGCGTTTGCGGCCGGTGCGGGTGGCAGCGCGATGACTGATCCTGCTGCGATGCAAGGTAAGCACTTTGATCCACTGGGTAAGCCGCCTTCAGAATTTACAATTGCGAAGCAGCAGGCCGCTCGCAACAGTTTGCCATTTGATGATGAGCGCGATTTTGAAGAGTCACGCAAAGGCTTTGTTGCCGCGCCCAGCTATCGCGAAATCATGGCTGATGCCGGGCATGTTGCCTGGAATATCGGCAGCTATGACTACCTGCTGCAAGGCAAAGACTTTGACAGTATTCATCCATCTTTGCAGCGTCAGGCCATTTTGAATATGGGCTACGGCCTATATGAAGTGGTACCCGGCAAGATTTATCAAGTTCGTGGTTTTGATCTGGCCAATATGACCATCATTAAAGGTGATACCGGCTGGATTTTATTTGATGTACTCACTGCCAAGGAAACTGCCAGAGCTGCGCTGGCTTTTGTGAATGAGCAGCTGGGCGAGCGCCCGGTCGTGGCCGTCGTATATTCACACTCGCATGGCGATCACTTCGGTGGCGTACATGGCGTCGTCAATGAAGATGACGTCAAAAATGGCAAGGTGAAAATTATTGCGCCAGAAGGGTTTATGGAGCATGCCGTATCTGAAAATGTATACGCCGGTAATGCGATGGCCCGCCGGATGCTTCTGGCCTACGGGACCTTATTACCCCGTAACCCGCATGGTCACGTCGATCAGGCCATTGGTAAAAATGTCGCCGCTGGTGAGTTGGGGCTGATTCCACCGACTGAAATTATCAGCAAGCATATCCAAACCATGACCGTGGATGGCGTAGAAATGGTGTTCCAGAATACGCCTGGGACTGAAGCGCCTGCCGAGATGAATACCTACTTCCCTCAGTTTAATGCTTTCTGGGCGGCGGAAAATGTGACCGGAACTGTGCACAATATTTATACCTTGCGTGGCGCACTGGTTCGTGATGCCTTGCTGTGGTCAAAAAATATTAATGAAACGCTCTATCTGTTTGGCGATAAAACCGAAGTAATGTTCTCGTCGCACAGCTGGCCGCGCTGGGGTAAAGAGCGAGTGCAGGAGGTGCTACGTACCCAGCGGGATATTTATGCCAATTTGAATAACGATGTGCTGCACCATGCCAATCAGGGGGTCACGATTAACGAGATCCATAATGTGTATAAGCCACCGGTATCGTTGCAGCAAAACTGGGCTGCTCATTCGTACCATGGGTCGGAGGAACACAATAGCCGGGCGGTGCTAAATCGCTATTTAGGTTATTGGGATGCCAACCCGGCCACGCTAGTGCCCTTATCACCGCGCGATTCTGCGCCCCTGTACGTCGAGATGATGGGCGGGAGCAAGAAAATCATGGCTAAAGCCAAATCTTTGCACAAGGCTGGCAAATATCTTGAGGCGGTTGAACTGTTGAATAAGCTGACCTTGGCCGAGCCTGCTAACAAAGCAGCCAAGCTCCTATTGGCTGATGTGTATGAGCAATTGGGCTACCAGAAGGAAAGTGTGGCGTTGCGCAATAGCTTCTTGGCTGGTGCCTATGAGTTGCGCAATGGCGTTCCGCAAGGGGCATCGGCGAGCGGTACGGGGCCCGATATGTTGCGTGCGATGTCGACTGAGCTGATGCTGGATTATCTGGCAATTACGATGGACAGTAAAAAAGCGGCAGGGATGCGCTTTAAGATCAATCTGTTCACGCCAGATAATGGCGAGCAGTATGTACTGGAAATGAGCAACTCGACGTTAACCAATATTAAAGGCTTCCAGGCTAAAGACGCTGATCTGACCATTACCGCGCCGCGTAGTGCCTTGGAGGCGGTGTATGCCCGCCAAGCCTCCTTTGATGAGCTGGTCAAGCGTGGCCAGATCAAGTTGGAAGGTAAGGTGGATGTGCTGCAACAGCTGCAAAGTACGCAGGTGAAGTTCGATCCGCGTTTTGAGATCTTGCCGGGTACCAAGGCTGCTGCGCATTGAGTTCGGACTGCATTCATTCCGCCCCGCCTGCTTTAGGTGGGGCGTTTTTCTTCCAAACAGATCGCACTCTACGAATGAAGACATTTAATATATCCAGCATTTTGATGCTGACATTGCTGCTAGGCTTGCCAGCCTATAGTCGGGCCGGAGGGCTGTATTTGTACGAACTGGGCACCGAAGATGTGGGCTTGGCCGGGGCCGGTGCCGCGGCCAGAGCCCAAGACGCCTCCGTCATGGCCGCCAATCCGGCTGGCCTGACCCTGCTGTCAGGTGAGGTGCTCACGCTGGGTGTACAGGGCTTATATGGCGATGCCCATTATCAGCTAAACCATGCGGGGCAGAATCCGGGCAATGTGATTGGATGGTTTCCTGGAGCGAGCGCTTTTTACAGCCATTCGGTGAATGAAGATCTCAAATTGGGGTTGGGCATTTATGGCAATTTTGGCCTCAAAATGGATTTCGGTGATTGGGCAGGGCAACGCGCATTACGACAAAGCACGCTGCTGGGCATGACGATTCAGCCTACCGTGGCGTATCAGTTGGATGAGCATTGGTCGCTTGGGGCTAGTGTGATGGCCAATTACGGTGTGTTTGGGCTCAGCCGGGCGAGTCTTCAGGGTGAGCGTCAGCTAGAGGACACCGACTGGAGTCACAGCATGAAGTTGGGGGTGCTCTATCAGTTCAACCCGGATAGCCGGATTGGCCTAGGCTATACCAGCCGAACGCGTTACGAATTCGATGGTAATGCCCTAGCTTCGATTAACGGGGGCGTACCGCTACGCGGCCAAATCATTGCACCACAACAGTTAATGCTCAGTGCATATCATCAGCTTAACTCCCGCTGGGCTGTGCTGGGCAATCTGGGCTGGCAGGATTGGTCTGCCTATAACGATAACCAGTTGTTTCTCGGTCAGGCAGAAGCGCCACTCACCGGCAAAATGCAAGATACTTGGCATGCCGCGCTAGGTGTGCAGTATCAACTCTCTGAAAAATTAAGGCTCAACACCGGTCTGGCCTTTGATTCGAGCTTTTATCGTGAACAGAGTAATACCTCACTGACGATGCCGGGTGGGAAAACGATCCGTGTTGGGGTAGGCGCGCAATATGCACTCAACCCAAGTACTAGCTTTGGTGCTGCGTTTGAATATGCGCACATTGCTGACTCACAGGTGCCTGGTGCGATGTTGGGCGGTGCCTACCCATCATCGTCCTTGTACTTCTTTACTCTGAATATGAATAAGCGATTTTAAGTTTTCCCCGCTAAGAGCACAGGATTTGCAGCGATGTTAGACCCTCATGCAAAAAAATACACCGAGCCAAGACAATCCCATCCGTACGGCGCGGCTCGCAAGTTGAGCAAAGCGCTGCGCAGTGCAAACCGCTTCTCTTTTTTTGTGAGTTTTTTGGCGCTTTGTCTGTTATTACGGTGTTTCACGCTCAGAGAGAAGGCCGAATACTGGGAAGACCGTGCGAAAAAAACGGAAGCAGTGAACGCCGTCATTACCGAGCGCTTACCGCAGGTATCCGAAGATGCCACGGGCTTATTTGCGAGTTAATACGATGAATAAATGGTATTTGAGTATCTTGCTTTGGGTTCACCTGTCTAGTCACGCCGCTGGGCCAGCGGCAGAAAAATTTATTTTTTATCAGCCGTGGTTATCACATCAGCAGGTGAGCGCCGCCACGTGGAATGAAATGGGGCAAGACCTGCGTGCGCAAGGCTATACCCATGTGATTTTCCAGTGGAGCCAATATGGCCAGAACCAATTCTGGGGCGCCGACAAGAGCAGTCTGCTCCAGCGGGTGGTACAAACACCTGGTCCCAAAGCCATTCAGTACATATTTGGGCTGTATCTCGGTGAGGACTATTACGCCAAGCTGGGCCAATCAGATCAGGCCTTGTCGCAGTATCTGGCGCAAAGTCGGCAATTCGCGCTTCAGAATGCGCGCAAAATCATGCAACAATCACCGCGTGCCGTGGCGGGATGGTATTTACCGGAAGAAATAGACGACCTCAATTGGCGTACTCCCGCGCGGCAAAAGCTGCTTCAAGCGCATTTTTTAGCGCTGAGCAAAGAGCTGAAAGCCATTGCGCCCAACACCCAAATTTATGCCTCGGCGTTTTTTGGTGGCCATACCCCACCGGCAGATTTTGCCAAGCAAATGAACACGCTGCTACGCACCACCGGCATGATCTTGCTGGTACAAGATGGGTTGGGAACCGGTCGGATGAATGCGCAACAAACCCAGCGTTATCTGCAGCGCTTTACTGCCCAGCTACCCAATCAGCAGTGGCATGGCATCCTGGAAACCTTTGATATTCATCGAGTCGGCAAAGAAGACTTCTTTTGCCTGACCCAAGCTAAGGATCTAGAGATACGCAAAAAGGTTTGGATCGCCGCAACCCGAAGACCTCCTCAAGCGGTATTCTCGGCCAATCAATTAGCACCCAGCCAGCTTAATCAGCTGGCGTGTGCCAAGGCGAGAAACAGCGCGAATAGTCGTCAGCATCTCCCCATTTACAAGCAAATCATTCCGCTTCAACCTTAGCTTTCAACCACATCTCGGTGGGCAATTAAAAGCGCGGTGCCAAACCGCGCTTTTGACTTACAGCTAGAGCTTATTGCTTGGCTAGGCGTTGATTCCACGCCGCGACGGCCTCATCCAGTGCTTTTTGCACTGGAATTCGACCCTGAATTGCCGCATCGATTTTATCGTTCATTAGCTTATGCATGAGTGCTTCATCGGGCACATCGCGAATCATGAAATGCCGCGATTTATCAATAGTTAGCGCCCCCATCCGGAATGCTACCTTGCCCAGATCGGTGGCATTTTTCATCGCAGGATCATTGGCTAGGCGGGCATTGGCCTGTTTGGTTGAGGCATAGGTGTTCGAGGCTTTTGAAAATTCATATTGCACCTCATCACTGGTGATGTATTGGCCTGCTTTGACCACCGCTGCCAGGTTTTTCTGTCCTTTGGGCACGACATACATCGTACTCCAGCCCCCAAATGAAGCGGTCTTCGCATCGTTGAGCGGAAAGCTAGTCACCCCTGCCGCAGCGTAGGCGCGTGGGTTGGCGTCTTTGATTTTAATGACCGCATGGCCACCTTCCGCAAACATCCCAATACTATTGTTGGCAAAGCCGGCAATTTGTTTATCGAAAGTCAGGCTGGTGTCTTTGACAATAATGCCGGCTTTATAGGCGTCGGCAAATTTCTGTACCAAGGCCGCGTGGGCCGGGCTATTAAAGACGGCTTTATTGTCTTTGACTAATGGCAGATTCTGGAACATAAACCAGGTTTGAAAACCATCCTGCAATTTGGGCGCCCAGCCCGGCTTACCCGTTTTGTCTTTGATTTTTTTGGCGGCAGCAAAGACATCATCCATGGTTTTGAATTCTGGTTTTACGCCAGCCTTGGCCAGCATGTCTTTGTTGTAAACCATGACGGCTGTAACTTGATAAGATGGAAAGCCATAAATCTCGCCATTTTTACTGGCATTTTCCAGTGCCGCATCGGTGTATTGTGCTTTAAAGGGCGCTATTTCTTTGGTGATGGGCGTTAACAGTTTTGGCGCCATTTCATTCATCCATTCGGCCGGCACCATCACGAGGCCCGGCGCCTTACCCTCGGCAATGGCGGCCACCACGGCTGGCTTCATGCCACCCCAGGATAAATCTTTATGTACTAATTTAATTTCTTTTTGTGAGGCATTAAATTTGTCGACGATATTTTTATGATACTGATCGTAAGTGCCACCCAGCGCGTGGGACCAGAATTCGACTTCCGTTGCGGCTTGCGCGTTCAAACTGATCATGGCCATGCTGCTCAGGCACAGAACGAGGGTTGTTTTTGCTGTTTTCATAATCGACTCCAATTAAATTTAAAACGTTGCAGCGTTTAAATCATGATCTCCATGTTTTTATGATGTTGCGTTTAAATCATCAGGCGAGGCCTTTGCGCTGGCCATCATCTGCGCCGCCAGTTGCCGCAGATCTGCCAGCGCCGGAGGGTGAGCCCCAGCGGCAGTGCAGGCCAAGCTCCCTGCGGCGACGGCATATGCCAGATGCTGTTGCGGTGGGGCGTCGGCTTGCTGGTACATGCTCCAGATCAGCCCGCCCATGCTGGCATCACCCGCGCCCACGGTATCGATCACGGCCAGCTTGGGTGGTTTGAGGTGCCAAGCACCGCCGTCCAGCAACAGGCTGGCACCTGCTGCACCGCGGGTGTAGAGGATGAGTGCGCTGGGATTCAGCGCCCGCAGTTGTTGCAGGGCGTCTGCCTCATCTGCCGTGCGAAACAGGCCGCGCAGGTCATCGTCCGAGACTTTGATCACATCGGCCAGCGCGCTCATTTCGTGCAACACCGGGTCGTAGTGCTGATCCATCAGTAGCCGAAAATTCGGGTCGTAACTGATGCGCGCACCCACGGCGCGCGCCTGGCGGGCCATGCTCAGTAACTTCTGCGCTAATTGCGGGCGCGCCAGACTAATGCCGCCGAAATGTAGCCAGCAGCTGGCGCTGAGCCAGCCTGCGGGGAGTGCTTCGGGGTTGAAGTGCAGATCGGCACTATTGTCGCCAACGAAGAAATACGCCGGTGGCTGGGTTTGGTGCACGATGGCCAAGAGTGGCGAGTAGGGCTGTTGCTGCATAAAGCGCAAATCCAGCCCCGCCTCTTGGCTGGCCTGCAGCAGCGCATCGCCAAAGCAATCTTGGCTTACCGCACCGGCAAAGGCACTGGGCACACCCAGCTTGGCCAGCACGCGGGCTACATTCCAAGTGGCGCCGCCGACCTTGCTTTCCCAGCTTTGCGCATCGCGCCGTAGCAGATCAGTGAGTGCCTCACCGGCGGCGATAAAGTGTGGAAACATAAATACCCCCATTGGTATTGCTTCATAAACAAGACAAATTAAGACCTTGGAAGCTATACCTACCTAAAGCACATTGAGCACTTCATAGCAGGCGCCCATCGTGTGGTAATCCACTTTGCCGGCTGGGCTTTTTTCATCGCTGTATTTGCGATTGTCGGCGGTGAGGATGCGCCACCAGCCGCCGTGCTGATGGTCAACAAAATGCTGCCAGCTATACGCCCACAGCCGCTGATAATCAGCCCAATAGGCGGGCTGGCCAGTGCGCTGGGCGAATAGGGCGGCGGCGGCGAGGCTTTCGGCCTGCACCCAGAAATATTTATCGCTATCGCAAATGCTAAAGTCGGGTGCAAAGCCGTAATACAGCCCGCCGTGCTCGGCATCCCAGGCGCGTTGCATCGCGGTGGTAAACAGTGTTTCAGCCCGCGGCAGCAGCCACGGCAAGGGGCGGTGGCGCTCCAAAATCAGCAGTAATTTGGCCCATTCGGTCAGATGGCCCGGCTGGAAACCCCAGGGCCGGAAGATATTGGTTTTATCGTCGCGGTTGTAATCCCAATCGACCGACCAATCGGCGTGGTAATGCTCCCAGATCAGGCCGCCGGCCAGGGCCGCTTGGCGGTTGCAAATGTGCTCGGCCAGTAGCTCAGCGCGATCGAGGTATTTGAGTTCGCCAGTGGCTTCAAACGCCGCCAGCATCGCTTCGCAGGCATGCATATTGGCGTTTTGCCCGCGATAGGGTTTTAGGCTCCAATCCGCGCTGGCCTCGTCGGCATACAGGCCAAACTCGGCTTGCCAGAAGCGTGTTTCCATGACTTGCCAGGTTTCTTCCAGCCAATCGCGCGCCTCGCTGACCCCGGCCATCAGGCCGTGCGCGTAGGCGAGCAAAACAAAAGCTAAGCCGTAGCAGTGATTGGTGTCGTCGTCGATCTGCGCTTGGCCGTTTTGCCATTGCAATTGCCACGCGTAGCCGCCGGTGCGCGGGTTGCGATGCGCCTCGCGCAAGAACGCCAGCCCGTGGCGCGTGGCGGCCAGATAATCCGCATCGCCAAATTGCCGATAGGCCATCGCATAGTTAAAAACAAAGCGGGTGCTGCTGACCAGATGGCGGGTGCTGGCGTCATATACCGTGCCGTCGTCGCGATAAAAATGATAAAAACCGCCGCTCGCATCGATGGCGCGCGGATGATAAAAAGCCAGTGTGTGGCGGATATGATTGATCAGCGTTGCCGGCTGTTTGAAATCAGGTAAATGCATAACAAGCTCCTTAGTGGGCGGTGCTGTGGCGCAAGATAAGTTCGACCGGGTGCAGTTCGTCCTGCACCGGGTGACGCTGGGTGTGTGCGAGCAACTGCTGAATGCCCGCCCGACCCAGCAGGGCTTTGTTCACGCTGACGGTACTAAGTTGATGGCGCGCGGCGGCGGCGATGTTGTCAAAACCGGCGACAGCAATTTCGGTTGGGATCGCGATACCACGTGCGTGCAGTTGCGCCATGATCTCGAGAGCGCACACATCGTTGTAGGCCACAATCGCATCGGGTGGCTGCGGCAGCGCCAGGAGCTGCGTTAGCGCCCGCTGCACGCCTTCTGCCAAGCTCAGCCCTGCCGGAATTAACACTTCCAGCTGCGGGTTGGCCAAGCTCTGTGCATCAAACAGCGCCAAGCGGTAGCCGCGCTCGCGCAGCCTAATCGAGTGATGCGCGAGCGAGCCGGACACAAAGGCAATACGTTGGCGGCCTGCCGCGATCAGCGCTTGCGTCATCGCATAAGCGCCCGCCTGATTGTCAGGGTTCACGCTGGGCAGATTGACTGCGGCGGTATCCACCATCGCCAGCGGTTTACCCAAGGCCTGCACCGCGCTGAGGGTACTGGGCTCGATAAAGCCGGCGACCAGAATCGCATCGACTTCCTGCTGCTGGATTTGCCGCCGAACTGACAGCGCCGGATTCAGGCTAAATGGCTGCAGGTTGATCCCCGCGGGCTGACAGGCCGCCGCCGCCCCGGCTTGGACGTCTGCGTAAAATGCCGCGGCTGCCGCGGTGGCGTGCTCTGGGTGCACCAGAAATAACACCCGCTGTATGGGCTTGGTGTGTAAGCGGGTAACCTCGTAGCCCAGCTCAGCCGCCAACTGCAAGATCTGTTGCCGGGTCTGCTCCGAAACCCCGCCCTGATGCTTCAAGGCCCGCGAGGCGGTGCCGACCGAAACGCCGGCTGCCTGAGCGAGTTGCCGCAAACTAATGCTCATGCGGCCTCCTGCGCGGGCATGGCCAGTAGCGCGGGGTGCTGGTGCGCCAGCTGCAAAATCAGCTCGCCAAACAAGGTATTCGCCCACGCAAACCAGCCACGGGTAAAGTCGCTGGGCGCATCGGGGTGGAATGACTCATGCATCAGCGCCGTACCGCCATCGCTGGCGCACAGCATGGCCAGACAGCGACGAATTTCGCTGGCATCGGTGCTGGTCAGCGCTTGCATAATGATGCTCATCGGCCAGATGCGCGGCGCCAGCGTGTGCGGGCTGCCGACGCCCGCCAACTGCTGATCGGCGCTGTGGAAATACCAGGAGTTGTCGCTGGATAAGATAAATCGACGGGTATTGGAGTAGATCTCAGTATTGGCGAGGCTTGCGTCAAGATACGGTAGCGAAAGCAGGCTGGGTACATTGGCGTCATCCATCATCAGCGCATTGCCATAGCCATCCACTTCATAGGCCCAGATCGTGCCGTATTTGGGGTGCTGTACTTGTGCGTGTTGGTGCAAGGCCGTTTCTACTTCATCAGCCAGCGCGCGGCAGCGCTGCGCCAAGGTAATGTCATCCCCGTCTTCACTCCCATTTTCCTCGGCCAGCGCCGCTGGGAAATGAATATCGAGCAAGCTAGCCAGCTGGCGTAGGCTCACCACGGCAAACAGATTACTGGGCACCAGAAACGGCAAGATGCAGGCGTCGTCCGATGGGCGGAACATCGACGCAATCAGGCCCACAGCTTGCAGCGGATTACCGCTGCCATTGCACGGCAAGGTATCGGATTGCCAGTGCGTGGTGCGGGTAAAGCGGTACGGCCCGGCATCGTGCTTGCGTTGCTGCGCCAACATCGTGCCCACCGCCAAGCGCATTGCTGCCAGCCAATTGGCATCAAAGACGCTGGCGTCTTGCGTGGCCTGCCAATAGCCATGCGCCAAGCGGATCGGGTAACACAGCGAATCGAGCTCCCATTTGCGCTCATGCACGCCCGGCAACATCGTGGTGTGATCACCCAGCCATTCGCCGCTTTGATCTGCTTGTGCACTCTCGATTTTGCTCACGGTGCTGGGGCGCGGAAAATCGTCGGGCCAGCTAAAAGCATTGGCGTAGGGGTCGAGCAAAATACAGCGCGCCTGCCGCCGGATCAGCCCGGCGATCAATTTGGCGAGCGCGGCATCATGGCGGGCAAACGGCAGATAGGGCCAGACCTGCGCGCTGCTATCGCGCAGCCACAGTGCATTGATGTCGCCAGTAATCACCCATGTATCGGGCTGGCCTTGTTCGTCTTCACGGTAAAACACCGTGGTGTCGAGCGTATTGGGGTAGCAATTGAGCCACAGCTGGCGTAGCGCGGGATCGCTAATCTGCTCTGCAATCTGGCGCAGTGTGGCCTCGATGATGGGCGAGCTAAATTGCGCTTGGGCAGGGCGTTGATTAAGGCTCATAAGATGCACTCCACTGGGTGTTGCCACAGGCTCTGATTGACCACGCCTCGTGCGTCGGTCAGCCACAGGCGGGCGCGGCCGGCCGGTAGCTGGGTTTGATAGCGCTGCTGCGTGTGCGTGTCTTGCCACGCGATGGTCTGGCTAAGCTGGCTTTCATTGATGGCAATCCACAGCGTGTGGGCGGCAAAATGCTGGGCTTGTAAAAACACCCCGATCGGGGCCGCCCCCAGCCATTGCCAGTCTGGTGTGACTTGCGCCAGCTGCAGCACATGTTGGTACAGTGCCAGTAATGGTTCGGGGCGCGCGTTATGCTCTAGCGGCAAAGGGCTCCAGATGATTTGCCCACGCCCGAGCGCAATGCGCTGTACGTGCACGCCTTCAGCCGCCGCGCCGCAACCAGTATCGAGCCGCGCAATACATTCGCCGCCAAAGCTGGCGCGATAGGTGTGCCCAGCGATGTCGATTTGCTCTTCGCGGCTGAGATTGCGAGTGTGTGCTTCAGTGAGCTCTGGCCGTGGGCAGGCGCGGAAATATTGATCGAGCGTGGCCGGGCCCGTGAGCAAGACGGTGATCGGCTGCTCGGCCAGTAATTTGCTCAGCGCTTGCCAGCTCTCCGGGGCGATATTTTGCGGTGCTGGCCAGATGATCAGTTTGGGTGGTGCGGCGTGCAGATGGCTGAAATCCTGATCGCTGACCGCGCGCAGATTGTGGCCCAGTTCAAAGCCAAATTGGCGCACCAGATTTTGCGTGGCCTCCAGCGTGCTGCGGCGATTGCTGTAATCGTTATTAAAAGGGTATATGACTGCAATGTCTGCTAGCTCTCGCTCTTGCAGATATACCCCTGTCTTAGCAAAGAAATCACCAAAGGCGGCGGTGATGGCGGCTTCCGGTTTTTGCGAGCCATCGGCGCGGCAGGCGCCAATATGCGACTCGTTCAGATTATCCATGTGATAGTTGCAATTCCAGATCCAGTGCACCGCGCCGGCATTGCCATAGCTGTAGGCGTAGGCATATTTGCGCTCCAGCAGCTGCATCAGCTCGGCCTCGCTGCGGCGCGAGCGGCCATCGGCGCGCTCGACGTGCATGATGCCGGTTTCTTGCACCAGATTTGGCCGCTGGGGCGTTTTGCTAAACAGGCTATCCCACGCCAGCGCGTCGTTCAGCCACCAGCTATGCACGCTGGTGTAATCCACGACATCGGCATAGAAGAACGGGTGCGGGCGCTGCTGCCCCAGCGCTTCATCCTGCCCGACACACACCATCGCATGCGGCGCGATTTGCCGGATGCTGCTGGCCAGATCGGCCGCCCATGCGCGATGCGCGGCTTGGGTAAACAGCGCGTAATCAAGCCAGATACCATGCTGTTTGGGGCGGATTTCGGTGGTGTTCATGCCAATGTCGTCGGGCTGCGGCGCGCGTACGGCCGACCAGTCGGGCAACTGGCTGGGGCTTAAATCCCACGCTGATTGCCAGTGGCGAATATCGGCGTTAATGCCTTGCAGATAGGCGACAAAAGCGCGCGTCTCATCCGCATCGCCCAAGCTGCGCGGGCCGACAAAAATCCGTGCTGGATCGAATAGCGAAGGCTCGTTGATCAAATCCCAGTGCACGCGTTTGGTGTCGATATGGCGTGCAACAATGCTGCGAATAAAGCGCTTTTGCGCGGCGCGGCTACGCGGGTCGAGATAGGGGTTTGCGCCTTCCCAGGCCTCGGGCGTAAAGGCAAAAAAGGTAAAGCAGCATTCCAGATCAAGGCTGGCGGCGGTATGGATGAAGGCATCAATCGCGCGCAGCAAGGCTTCTTGCGCATGACCATCGACAAACATCAATTGCCGCCAAGCGCTCCAGATGCCGGTGCGGATATAGTTCACGCCCATCGCTTTGAGCGTGGCCATATCTTGCTGCCACAGCGCCACATTCGGTAGCTGCAGAAACTTGCGATGCACATCGCTGGCCATATACGTCATGCCAACAATCGGCATGATCTCGCCATCGCGTTCAAAATAATCGCGCCCAGCGCGCAGCTGGCTGCCGCGCGCGAGCAAAGCCTGATCACGCCCCCAAAAGCCTTGCTGCAAAGTTTGGCTGTCGCCCAAGTCATTGCTCAGCTCGACCGTGATGCTGTAGCGGCCAGCTTGAATCGGCGTGGGCAGGGTAAAGCGTAACGATTGAATACCACCATCATGGGTATCAAGCTGAACGCTATTTTGATACATCTCTTTGGCGATATACCCCTGTTGAGTATGGTGAAGGACGCTGATCTTGGCTTGCCAGACAGCGGCTTGCGCCGCGCCCAGTGCTTCGGCTTGCAAGGTGAGCGTGGCCATTTCGCCCGGCTCGTAGCAGGCAAAATCGGGCTTGAGCCACCATTCGGTCACGCCACACAGCGCATGGCGGGCCAGTTGCAACAGCATCGCCATCCCGCCGTGCTGCCAGAACGCAGCGTTGGGCGTCAGATTGACAAAAATCTGCCGCGATCCGGCCATCTCGCCGCGCAAACGCTCGATCATCACCACTGGGCTGGCGCTGTGTTGCGCCGCTAAATCAAGCTGTGGATGCGCTTGCTGGCACTGCAGCAGGCTATAAATGCGCGCATCCATCGGCCCGGCCGAGCCGGAGTCTTGCGGCTGGTCTTTGTGTTTGGTTGGCATCAGCACAAAGCTATCGGTCTGCCTGATGTTGGCGGCGGTAAAGCACGCCAGATGCTCGCTCAGCCAGCTAAATTGGCGGCCCGCAGCTAGCCGATAGTCCGCACCGAGCGCCACGGTTTGGATTTCCTGAATATCAAGCTGGCGAAACAGCGCTGCGCGCGGCTGGCTGTAGCCGTCTTCATCGACCGGCGCGCTAAAGGCCTGCTCGCCCAAGCTGACTAAATGCCCGCCGCGTGCCAGAAAGCGCTGCAGGGCAGGCCACGCCGGGCTGGGAAAATACGGGCCATGCAGATGCAGCAACACGCAGGGCATCGTGGCCGCATCCAGCCCCGCGCTTAATGCCTGCGCCGCCACCACTTGCGCGCCCACTGGCATGGTCAAGTCTGGCGGCTGCTCGCCGGGCTGTGGGTAAGAGTCATCATGGAAAATCAATACCGACATGGCTATGCCCCTGTGTGATTGTTTAGCAAAACAAGCAAATTACTAAACGTAATGGACGTAGTCTGCGCCCACTCACTACATCGAGGCAAGCGCACCGCGATGATTGGTGGGGGTAAATATTCACAATCAGAGCCGGAACTGAAGTTGGCCTTGGCGCTAAGCTGCTGGCTTAAAAGGCTTTTCAGGTGAAGGTGGAGGCGAAGTCTTGGCGTGGGTACTGCAAATTGTGTGCAGCTACAGACTAAATGACAGTCAAGTGGGCCGTGTACCCAAGCCCGCCCATCCAGCCACTTTTGTATTGTCAGACGGCTAAAAGGCTGGCTCGCCCAGCGCTTTTGGCTGGGCTGGTGAAGGTGGTAGGACAGAGGCGCGCGCTGATGCGACGCACTTAGCGCATCTGAAATGCCTCTTGGTGGAAGTGCTGTGCCGGCATGCCTTGCTGGTTGAGCTCATGGCGTAGCTGCTTGGCGAGGCCGTCGGGGCCGCAGAACCAGATGCTAGGCCATTGGCCATTTTGTGGTGCGATGCCGAGCTTGGCCAGCGTGGGGCGGCCGGCTTGGGCGCTGTAATGCACCTTGAGTGTGATCGAGGGCAGCTTGGCGCACAGCGCCTGCAGGCGGGGCGCGTAAATGGCATCTTGTGCATCGCGTACGCAGTAGTGCAGCGTGGCCGTGGGGGCATCGGCTCCTTGGGTGGCCAGCGCTTCTAGCCACGCTAAAAAAGGCGTAATGCCAATACCGCCGGCAATCCAGACTTGGGGTGTTTCCTGGCATGCCGCGCCGATAAAGCAGCCATATGGCCCCTCAATGCTAACTACGTCACCCACTTGCACTTTGTGCGGCAGCTGGCGGGTAAAGTCGCCCAGCGCTTTGATCGAAAAGCGCAGTGTTTGCGCTGCATTGGGGACGCTGGCAATCGTGAACGGGTGCGCGCCTTCCCAGCCTGCCAAGCGTAAAAAGGCAAATTGCCCCGGCTGATGCTGCCAAGCCCCGCTAACTGTGCATTCTAGTTCCAGAGTATTGGCGCTGATCGGGGTTACGGCGCTAACGGTTGCGCGGTGCGTGCGCTTGCGGCCGATTTGGCCGCTGAGCGACATTATGGCGCAGGCAGTACCCATCATGGCGGTGACGGCAAGCAGCCAACCCACGGGTTGCAGCCAGTAGCTGTGCGGCATCAAAACCAGGCTGTGCAGCGCCAGCACAATAAAGACCACGGCCAGAATTTTGTGTACCACCCGCCAGATCACATACGGAAAACGCTGCCACAGGGTGATGATCAGCATAATCCCCAGCAGCCAAACCGCCCATTCACCGAGGTCTTTGGCGGGGTGGCGCAAAGCATCCAGCCAGAACTCCGGCCGTGGGCTGCGCGGTGGGCGGGTAAAAAACTGGTGCAATAGCCCGCCGGATAATTTCAGCAGGTAATGTAGCAAGCCCAGACTAATGGCCAAAATACCGGCCCATTTGTGCAGGTGATACATTTGGTCGAGCCCGCCCAGCGGCTTTTCCAGCCAGACCGGGCGCACCGCCAGCAACATAATCAGGCCCATCAGCTCAAATGACAGGATGCCGGTGAGATTCATGCCTTCGCTGCGTAGCCACCACACATCGATTTGCGGCGGTGGATTAAGCCAAATGCTGCCCAGCCAGCTGATAATACTCAGCGCCAATAGCGCAAAAAGTGGTTTTTTCATGGCGGGCTCCCACAACACAAACTCGATGTTTTTATCCTACGCCCGCTCATTGGCCTGAATAAATACCCTATTACAACTTCATAAATGGTAATAATCCCCTTGGCGGGGTAAATGAGAATTATCCTTTTTATTCAACTGGGTAAATGTATTTTGCTGCGGGGATTTAGCGGCTAGGTGTATGCTGGGCGGGCGAATAAATTGCGCTGAGGCAAAACATGAAACTGGGCTATACGATCATTTATGTGGCCGATGTACCGGCCGCACTAGATTTTTACAGCCGCGCCTTTGGCTTGGCCACGCGGTTTATGCATGAGAGTGAAACTTACGGCGAATTAGCGACCGGCGAGACCACGCTAGCCTTTGCCGCGCATACCTTGGCGGAGCTTAATTTTACCGGCGGGCATGTGGCGGCCGATCAGTCGGCGCAACCCTTGGGGTTTGAAATTGCATTTGTCACAGCCGACGTAGCGGCGGCCTATGCGCAGGCGCTGGCCGCAGGGGCCAGCGAGCTTGCCGCGCCCGTTAGCAAGCCATGGGGACAAACGGTGGCCTATGTGCGTTGCCCATTCGGCGTGGTGGTGGAGCTATGTACGCCGATGGCGGGCTAGGGCAGGGCTGTGGCGCAAGGCTTTGTGGCGCGAAGTCGCCTGATGTGCCAGTTGGTTAAGCGCCGTAATAGTGCCCACTAGCGCTTAGGTTCGACTGGTATCCAGCGCGGCCCGAGCGATGCCATTGCGATACACCACAATGGCTTCCTCATCGCGCTGCTCGTGGCCAACTCAGCGAATGGCTTCAAGGTTATACCTGTGTGGGTATCGCCTTGAAGGTTATTCTCAATAAGCTCCTCAGCGATATACCTTAAGTATTCTTGCCTTCGATCGCTGGCATGGTCAGCGAGTTGGCCGCAAGGGAAGTATGCCGTGTCGGGCGCAAAGCTAGCCGCTGACGCAGATAGCGTTGCATTGGCCGCTCAAAGCCGTGGTAGCTCAGCGTCGCCACCGCGCAGGTCAAGAAGGTAAACAGCATAATCCCCAGCAACAGCAGGCCGGCACTGGTTTGGCTATACCAGCTAGCCAGGAACGCCGGCGCTAGCCAGTGCAGCACTTCCACCCCCACCAGCAATAGCACGGTATGCCACAGATACACCGCAAACGAGATGTCACCCAGCCAGCGCCCCAGCCGACCATCTAGCAAAGTCAGCAAACCATTGCGGCGCGATTGAATCGCCGCGGTGTAAACCAGCCCGGCAAAACTCACGATCAGCGCCAAGCTCATGCCGAGGCTAGTTGGTAATTGCAGCAGTACCAGCGGCAGTGCCAGCGCAACCCCGAGTGCTGGATCATTATTCAGCCAATGCTGCGCCACCCGCGAACGCACGGCAGGCAGCAGACATAGGCCCAGTGTGAAACTCGCTAGGCCACGCGCCACTGCGGGCCAGCCGGTGGTGGCATCCAGCGAGCCCAGTTGGTGGTGCACCAGCCCCAGCGCGAGCAAAGCCAGTGCCGCAGCCAGCCAGCGCCAGCCAGCCCGCTGCCGCGTCAGGGGCAACAAGAGCGGAAACAGCAAATAGCACAGCCATTCAATACTGAGCGACCACGACGATACATTCCAAGACAGACTGTCATTGAGCACGCTTTGTAGCAGGAAAAACTGCGAGCCCAGCGCATCCAGCCGGTTAAACGGGCCGGCAAAGGCCGGAATATCGATCATGCCCCAGCTGGCAAATAGCGGCCCGCCATAATATCCGCGCCCGGCTAAAGCCTTGATACTTTCCCAGCCCAGCAAAATTAGCAGGGTTAGCAAAAACAGCGGGTAAATCCGGCTCAGGCGTAAACCTAAAAACTGCCAGTAGCTCACGCTTTTGCGCGGGCCTTGCAAGCTGTGGGCGTACACATGCGCCAGTACCAGGCCACTGAGAATAAAAAATAAATCGACAAACAGGTACGCGTTTTCCAGCAACAAGCTATGGCTGGCGATCAGCTCTTTGGCTTGGGGAAACAGAATCAGTCGGGCATGAAAGAGCATCACCATAATGGCCGCAAGGCCGCGTAGTGAGCTTAATAGGGGTAATTCTTCGCTGTTGGCGAGTTTGGCCTGCATAGTGTGCACTCCTCTCGATCGGAAAAAAGACACGCCCCGCACGGCCAGTGCGCAGGGCCTGCCGGAAAGAGGACTGTATGCTTAATCCTTACGAAAGGAAAATGCCGATATTGGCCGGGTTGGATGGCTCAATAAGGTGCGAATAGCAATGAAAAGGGCTGAAATACGGTTGAAATGTAGTGATTTGCAATTAGCTACACGGTGTTGAATTGGTTATTGCTGAGGGTTTGTTAGCAAATTGAGATGCTTTGCCAGATTTGTTTACAATAAATTACCGTAGATAATTAATTGCTTGAATTCATGGGTAAATACGGCTTTTTTTGCCAAGCTGTGGTGTGCTGGCTTTTGAATATAGCACGAGAATGAAAGTGATTCCGTTCTCGTGTTCCGAATTTAGCGCGATGGTGGCTCAGACTGTCGCACGACTGCTGCACTGAATTCGGGCGAGATTGCACATCGTGTTAGAATTTAATGAAATAGTAATTTAGTTGTGCTGGCTGCTCGTACGCTGCATAAGGCTACTGCGGATGGGTAACATTTCGTGGCGAGAAAGCCTGCGATGAATCTGGCTTCAGCTTGGGATGCCCGCGCTCGGCTGTGGCGCAGATGGCTAGGTAAAAACTATTTTCTGACTGGAATAAGCCGCAGTTGCGACCTATTCTGAAAAACGATTTGTTCTGCTCGCTAGGGTGCCGTAATGACGATTAAAGCAAAAGCATGGCTCTTATCCATCGTAGTGATGGTGGCGCTGATAGGGGTCATGGTGGTCGGCCTGTCGACCATGAAAACTGCCGCCAATGAAGACAATAAAGCGCGGATTCAGCAATTGCTGCGCAGTACCTACCTGACGATTGTTGAGCTGGAAAACATGGCCGCTTCGGGCAAGATGAGCGAAGAGCAGGCCAAGGCGATTGCCACCCAGCTGCTGCGGCAAAACAAGTATCACAAGTCTGAATATGTTTATGTTGTGGATGAGAAGCTCAACTTCGTTTCCACCCCGCTCGATCCGCAATTGCACGGCACCAGTTTTAATGAATTTAAAGACGCTCAAGGCAAGAGCGTGGGTGCGCTAGCGGTCGAGGCGCTGCAAAAATCGGGCGGTGCGCTGACCGAATACTGGTGGACTAGCGAGCGCGAAGGCAAGGTGGTCGATCTATTGTCGGTCGCAGTTCAAACTCCGCGCTGGCACTGGATTGTGGGTAATGGCGTGAGCTTTGCTGAGGCCGATCAACGCTTCTGGAGCAATGCCCGCTGGCAGGTGGTGATCTGTCTGATCATCTCGGCGGTGGTGGCGATGATCTTGCTGGCTAGTGTGCGCAAGCTACTTGTGCAGTTGGGCGGCGAGCCGGATTATGCAGCCGAAGTCGCGGCAGCGATTTCACAAGGGGATCTGGGGCGCAAAGTCACGGGTAATTTCCGCCCGGATAGTCTGCTGGGCGCGGTTTCCAGTATGCAAACCAGTTTGCGGGAGATGATTCAGGGCATTCAGCGTGGTGCCGAAGAACTCAAGCACGCGGCCAGTGGCCTGACCCAGCAAATGGAATCCATCAACCAAGCTTCACGCCAATCTTCGGATGCCACGCAATCGAGTGCGGCGGCGATTGAGGAAATGTCGGTCAGCATTGATCATATTTCGCAAAGCGCGCGTGAAACCGAGGCCAATTCTTCCCGCTCGGCGCAGCTGGCCAACGAAGGGGAAGGGCTGGTATCGCAAGCCGCCGGTGAAATTCAGCGCGTAGCGACGCAAATCGCCACCGCCTCCGATCTGATTGGCGGGCTGGTTGAACGCTCGCGCGAAATCGACAGCATCGCTAGCGTGATTAAAGAAATTGCCGACCAGACCAATTTGCTGGCACTGAATGCGGCGATTGAAGCTGCCCGTGCCGGCGAGCAAGGCCGCGGGTTTGCGGTGGTGGCCGATGAGGTGCGTAAACTGGCAGAGCGCACGACGCAAGCCACCGGGCAAATTACCCACATGGTGCATGCGGTGCAGTCAGATACTTTGTCGGTCGTGGCGAGCATGGATGAAGCCAAACCACAGGTGGAGCGCAGTGTGGAAATGGCCGATCGTGGCGCCGAAACCCTGCGTGAAATTAGCAATGGCGCTTCTGAAACGCTGGCGAAAATCCGCGATGTGGCCAATGCCACTTCCGAGCAAAGTATGGCCAGTAGCAGCTTGGCGGTTAATGTGGAGCGCATTACGCATATGGTGGAAGAATCGGCCGAATCTGTCCGTGCGGCCAATGAGAATGTGCGCCGGCTGGAGCAATTGGCCAGCGAGCTGCGCTCGGCGGTGACCCGCTTCCGGTTGTAATGCGGTTCCGGGCGACAAGTTTGGGTCGCAAAAAAAGAGCACCTGCGGGTGCTCTTTTTTATGCTGAATTGCCAGCTTGCTGGGCCGCACGAATTTAGGCCCGTATGCCCTTAGCCCGTCCACAAGCGCCCTTGCCAGCTGTTTTGCCGCACGAGCTCCGCACTGAGTAGCCGCCCCAGCTCTTCTTGACGAACCGACCAATTGGGCGCGAGGCGCAAACGGGGCGGTACTTCGCTGCCCAAGCGCTGTAGCGCCAGATCAGGGCGCATCCGCTCCAGAAATTCCACCAGCAATTGCAAATATTCGTCCTGCTCCAATAGCGGCACGCTGAGCGGACTGCGGCGCCATTGGTTGGCCAGCTGCGTTCCTTTCACCACCTGCAGCTGGTGCAGTTTCAGCGCCGCAAGGGGTAGGCGCGATAAATGTGTAGCGCCGTCCAGCATACTGGCGCGGCTTTCGCCAGGTAGCCCCAGCATCAGATGGGCGCTGACCGTGAGGCCGCGTGCGGCGGCGCGCTCAATGGCATCTACGCTGCAGGCATAATCATGCCCGCGCTTAACGCGGCGCAACGCCGCATCCGAAGTGGATTCCACGCCGATTTCCAGCTCGATGGTCACGCTCTGTGCTAGCTCGGCCAGCAAGTCTAGGGTGGCGTCGGGTAGGCAATCGGGGCGGGTGCCGATCACCAGCCCGCTGATGCGCGGGTGAGCCAGCGCATGCTGATAAGCTGCCCGCAAGGCGGCTTGTGGTGCGTAGGTGTTGCTATACGCCTGAAAATACGCCAGCCACTGCCGAGTGCGCGGATAGCGCCGCTGCAGAAACTCCAGCCCGGTATCGATCTGCGCGTGAAGATTATCAAGGTGTTCAGTCACATACCCTGGGGTAAACCCACGGTTATTACAGAATGTGCAGCCCCCAATCCCGAGCCGGCCATCGCGATTGGGGCAACTAAAGCCGGCCGCGACCGAGATTTTTTGCACTCGTCCGCCCGCTTTGGCGCGCACTAGATCATGCCAGGGCAGATAGCGGCGCTCGTGCAGCAAGGGTGGTATTAAATCGTGCATCATGGATCGCCCAAAACAATGCTGCTTTATACCCGCGCCAATGGGCGGCGATCTTGATCTGCGGCAGCTGCGCAGCCCGGCTGCGACAATCAGTATCAGTTCAGTATCAGGCTGGCGCGATCACTTGCTGCGCGTGCGCGGATCACGGAAGGTCACGACTAAACCTAGACCAACAGCACAGGGAGAGCGGCATGCACAGTACATCAGTAGCAATCATCGGGGGCGGGGTATCGGGGCTGGGCGCCGCCTACTATCTGTGGCAAACCGTGCAGCGCAGTGGCCGGCCATTGCACATTCGCCTGTACGAACAGAAAAACCAGTTGGGCGGCAATGCCGATACCGTGGTGGTGCAGCTGGGCGAATTGCAAACGGGAGCGGGTCAGGCGGTACCGTATTTTCGCTGGGCCGATCTGGGGGTAAATGATGTCAACCTCACGGCCTATCAACGGCTGAAGGCAGTGATGGAGCAGATCGGTTTTCTGGATAATATGAAGCCGCTGCAAGACACCGAAAGCTATGCCAGTAGTGATTTGCGCGTGGCGCTTACCGACGATAAATACCTGTGCGATGGCGTGACCGACCCCACTTTTAACCTCGCCGCGGCCGATCAGGGCCGCTTGGCGCAGCTGATTCAGGTGGTGCATCGCACGGCGCTCAATACGCTGTCGGAATTCGAGCAGCAGGCGCAAGATCGGCTGGATTACACCGTCGGGCGCTTTTTTCAGGATTGCCTCGATGACCCGCAGGCGCTGCTGAGTAAAGCTGCGCAAGAGCTCAAAATCAAGCTCGATTGGGCCGACCCGGTCCTGCCAGCACGACTGCAGCGCGTGCGTGATGAAATCTACTACCCGCGTATTTCGGCGATGTATTTCACCGACGATCAGGGCCCGGCCGGCATGCCGCTGCAAGCACCGTTTGAATACTACCGCGTGCAGGAAGGCGGTAATGAGGCTCCGGATCGGCGCTATTTTGATCATGGCTCGCAAACCTGGCTGGAGGCGCTGGCGGCATTTTTGCTGGCGCAAAATGGCCCGCACTTTCGCTTTGAGCTGGTGACGGGGGCGGCGGCTACGGTGCGGGTGGCGCAGCCCGGGCAGGCGATGGTGCACGTGGGCGAAAAGGCGATACCCGCCGACTGGGTGGTGATGGCCACGCATGCCGATGATGCCTTAAAAGGCCTGAGTTTTGGCGATACCCTGCATCAGTATGGCCAGCAAATCAAATCAATACTTAGCTCAGTGCGCTATACCGATAGCTATGCCGTGGCGCATACCCATGCGGCGCGCTTGCCGGCTAATCGCGCGCTGTGGCGTACTTACAATATTCATGTCCGTGATGCCGGCGATTCGCTGTTTCCGTATCGGATTGATTACGTGGCCAATTTGCACCAGAACGACCCGCTCAACCCCCGCTATGATCGGGCGGGCCTGCCGCAATTTTTTGTCTCACTGGTCGACGATCTGAATCTGATTCCGCGCCAGCATATGCTCGATCGGGTGCTCGATTCGGCGTCGATTCCCGCCGACATGCTGGCCGCCTTGCCGCAAGCCACTCGCCGCCAGCTGGAAGGGATTTTGGAGCCGAGCGCCTACCGGGTTAGCGATCCGGCCAATGATTTGCAGCAAAAAGCCTGGACCACCTTTAAGCACAATGTGCTCGATGCTCAGTGCATCCGCGCGCAGCGCGCAATGCTGGCCCACAATCAGCGCGTGGCGGCACAGCTAGAGCATAGCCAGCGCCCCGCCGTGCCAGTGCTGTTTAGCGGCGGCTGGACGCACGGGGCGGGTTTGCAGGAGCAATGCTTGGCGCAGGCCGAATTAATTGCGCAGTGGCTCAGCCCGCTGCTGCGCTAAAGGCGGCTGCGGCGCCCGCCTAAACGGCGCTGAGCTCGGTATGCAGGCGGGGTAGCACCCCTGCCAGCCCCAGCTGCGCGCCGCGTTGCTGCAGGCTGGCCAGCTGTGGGCTATGGCCTTGTTCGCCGTGCTGCACATAGGCCTCGAGCAGCGCAACATGGTGATCGACCCACGGGCAAGGGTCGCGGCTAGACAGCATGGCCAGTGCGCGGATATGCGTCTGTGCCGCTGCCCATTCCCCGGCCAAAATGCAGCTTTCGGCCGCGGCTACGCGGAAACGGTAAGCATTGTGGCCGACACAACCGGCAGCCAGCAGCGCTTCGCCCTGTGCTAGCGCGTCTTCGCGCACCAGCGCACGTTCATCCAGCAGGGCCAGGGTGCCCAAGACCCAAGGGCCAATAAACTGTTGCAGCCGAAAGCGCTCGACCTGCTGCCAGGCTTGCTGGATCAAATGCCGGGCCTGATCGGTTTGCCCTTGCAGATAGCGAATACGGGCCAGGCTTTCCAGTAAAAACGGCTCAAACCGGCCGGCTCCAATCTGCCGCGCCACGGCGAGGCCTTGTTCGATCTGCTGCTCGGCTTCGCTCAGCCGCAGCAAAGACAGCAGCGCCCAGCCCGCCGTGAGCCGCGAAACGACTTCGGCGCGGCGATTGCCCACCGAGCGACCCAGCTCGGCGGCGGCCAGCGCGTCATCCAGCGCGGGTACGGTTTCATTGGCATACAGGCGTACCGTACCGAGCATAAAACGATTGGCGGCTTCGGTATCGGCAAAGCCATATTGCTCGCACAGCGCCAAGCAGGCGCGGATTGCCTCGGCGGCTTTGCTCATCCAGCCTTCGACATAATACGAGTCGCCAATGCCGCCCAGCGCCTTGGCTTCAATCGCCAGCGCGCCGGCTTGGCGGGCGAAATCCAGCGCCGCCTGATGCTGGGCGCGGCAGCGGGCGAAATCGCCACGAGGGAAGTACAGATTGCCTTTCAGATAGCTCAGCTCTGCGGCGCGGCGATAGTCCTGCGCGGTGAGCGCGGCGGGCAGGTATTCATCCAGCAGCTGCTCTTCGGCGGCAAGCTCATCCAGTAGATTGAGCGTTTGCGCGAGCCCCACCACGGCTTCGAGCACTTGGCTGATCTGCTGGGCATGCTGCTTGGCCGCTTGAAAACAGATGCGCGCTTCCTGCGTGAGGCCCAGCTTGCTGGCGGCCTGGGCGCGCAGCAGATTGAGTGTGCACAGATCGGGGCTGACATAATCGATGGCCAAGGCCCGCTGGGTGAGCTCGAAGGCTTGCTCATACAGCTGGCGCTGCAGTTTGTCTTCAATGGCCCGCACAAAGGCTTGCGGCGCCTGTGGATGGCGGGCTTTGAGCAAGTGCTGGGCTTGCAGCGCCAGATCGCGCGGGGCGTAGTAATCGGCGATGCGGGCATGAATATGCTCGCGCTGTGCGCTGATCATCGATTCGTAAATGCCGCGCAAAATCAGATCATGAATAAACACCAAATACCCTGGGGAGGTAGTGCGCATCAGATAATGCCGGATCGGCATTTCTGGCGTATACCCCTCGTCATTGAGTAGCTCGCGCAGCATGCTTAATTCAATTTGCGCGCCAGCTGCGGCAGCTACCCGCAGGGCCTGCCGATCGGTGGGGGTGAATTGATCCATCTTGGTTTGGATCAGGTGTTTCACGCTATCGGGTAGCACCCGGCTGCGGCCGCTGCGCAGCAGCAGGCTAAGAAACAGTGGATGCCCCTGCGCCTGGCTAATACATTGCTGGCGATAGGTGGCATCTACCTGACTGAATTGCTGCGCCATGGTGGCGGCTTCGGCGGGCCGCAGCGGGGCTAAATCCAGCTGGGTGAGCGGCAGGCCCAGTAGCTGCGGGCGCAGGTAATGTTCGAGCGGGTCTTGCTCGAAGCGCGACGTGAGTAGCCAGATAATCGGCGCTTCATCAACCAGATTCAGCAGCGGCAGCAAAAGCTCGAATAGCGCGGGCGTGGCCCAGTGCAGATCTTCAAGCGTGAGTAAGAGCGGGCGCAAAATGGCCTGCCGCAGCAAGAGCTCGCGCAAACCGGCCACCTGATGCTGCAAACGGCTGGCTTGGGTCATGGCGCTGTACAGCGTGGCCTGTTCGGCGCTGAGCGTTTCGCCCAGCAGCATGCGCAAGCACAGCGCGGCCTCGGGCGCGAGGATTTGCAGCGGCAAAGGCGTGGTTTTGCTGGCCTGCGCAAGCAAGCTGCACAGCAGTTCGCGCAGTGCATTCAGGCCACTATCATCACCAAAATCGAGCACCGCGCCTTGCCAGCTATGCAGGCCTTGGCTGGCTGCCAGCTCCTGACATTCGGCCACCAGCCGGCTTTTGCCGATGCCGGCCACGCCGCGCACATACAAGATATGCCCAATCTGATCCTGACGGGTGTAATCCAGAATCGACTTCACCTGCTGCATTTCCAGATAGCGGCCACACAGCGGCAGCAAGGCCTCATGGGCCGAATCGACGTAGCCGTTGAGCCATTCCCAGCCGGGCTCGGCGGCGCTTAAGGTGTAATCCTGACTCAAAAGGGCGCTTAGGCCTGTTTTCAGGCGGATGCCACTGGCGGTGGTGGCTGGCTGTGGCCACCAGTGCGAGCCATCGGCGGGCAGCGGCCAGGCCGTGAGCCCCAACTGCAGGCTGACTTGGGCGCCCAGTTGCTGCTGGATCAATTCGGCGCAGCGCACCGCGCGCTGGGCATCGCTGCGATAAGCGCAGGGCAGGCCAAATACCGCCCGCCAGGCGTTGGCGGTTTGCGCGGCGGCGGTGCCGCCAAATTGCTGCACTAGCTCGGTTAATTGTTGCTGCTCGGCCGTGCTGAGCGGGCCATTCAGTTGCAGGCAGACCACATCGCGCTGCTCATGAAACGCGATTTCGGGGGCGCTGCGGGTTGTGGGGCTGTGCGAGCTGGGTGCGTTGGCGGGGGCAAGTGGGCTGGCTAGTAGTTCTTCCAGCGTCACACTGTAAAAGCTCGCCAAATGCCGGGCGGTGCGGTAGAGCACGGGTTTGAGCGTTTCTGCCCGCTTGATCGAGGCAATCGATACACACAGCCGTTGCTCGAAGCAGCGCTGGGCCAAGGCTTCTTGGCTGAGGCCGCTTTGCCGGCGCAGCTGTTTCAGGCGCTCTGAGTCGAGCACGACACGACCGTCGGAGAGAGGGCTGGATTCTTGCACTGGCTGCGACATGCAATTCTCGATTCAGTAAGGCGGAGCAATCAGGTAGGGCTGGCGTTGGCGCCATGCAAGCCAGATAATAACGCGCATTCGTTCGCCAATCGTTCGCTAGGATCTCTGGAGCCCCGATGTCGCTTGTTCATGCTGCGCCTGTTCAGCTGTCTTTATTAGGTCGTTGCCGGCTGGCAGCGCCGGGGCAGCCGGCGCAAGACCCGTTTCCGTATGACAAGGTGCGTGCTTTGCTGGCGTATCTGCTGTTGGAGCGTGAGCGTAGCCATCCCCGCGAGGCCTTGGCCGAGCTTTTGTGGCCACAGGTCAGTGCCGAAACTGCGCGCAATAATCTGCGCCGCACCTTGCATGATTTGCGCCGGGTGCTGGCGCCGTGGCCAGCGTTAAGCGATGGCTTGCAGATTAACCGCCGGGAGCTGGCTTGGGCGAGCAACGCGGCGGTGGAGTGCGATGTCTGGCGCTTAATGCAACCGGTGTTGCCGGCGGACTTACCGGCGGCGGCCACCGCGCGCCTGGCCGCACCAGTGGCGCCACTGTTGGCGGGGCTGGTGCTGAGCGACGCGCCCGAGTTCGAGCGCTGGTTGCAAATCTGGCGCCAGCGTTGCTGGCGGCAACGCCAGCAAGTGCAGCAGCAGCTCAGTGATTATTACTTGGCCGCCGGCGAGCAAAGCGCGGCGATTGAGAGCCTTTTGGCCGAGGTGGCGCTAGAGCCACTGCATGAGCGGCCCTATCCGGCCTTGTTCACCGCCTTGCTGGCCGAGGGGCGTCGCGCCGAAGCGGCGACGCTGTACGAGCAGCTATGCCTGCGCCTGCAGCAGGAATGCGGGCAAAGCCCAAGTGCAGAATTAGCCGCGCTGTATGCTCGCTTGAGTGCCGCCCCGCAGCTAGCGCCGGCGCTCGCTTTACCCAGCGCGGCCACCGGTCCGGCCGAGCGGCGCGCGGTGTATGTGCTGGCCGTACAGATCGAGCTGCGCCCCGGCATGGCCGCCACAGAGCGGCTGGATGTGCTGGGGATGCTGCATGAAAACCTACTCGAAAGGCTGCAGCAGCAAGGCGCATATTGCTGGCCACGCGCTTTGGGGCAGGTACTGGCCTACTGGGGGTATCCGTTGGCGAGCGAGAAAATGCATGATCTAGCGCTCGATACCGCCTTGGGTATTCGTAGCTGGCTGGCGCAACAGCCGGCCTGGGCCTTGCGCCAGGCCATTCATCAGGGCTGGATGCTGTCTGATCCGCGCTATCCGTGGCCCGATGCCAGCGGGCAGATCAGCCGCGAAGCCGAAGCTGGCGTGGTGTTGGCCGAGCCGGGCGAGATTTTGCTTACGCCGCAAGTCTTGGCGCAGGGGGAAGGGGCGTATTTATACAGCGCGCGCCTCAGCCGCGGCGGGCGGGGTTTTTATTCGCTCAGTGCGGCGCTGCTGGGCTTGCAGCGGCAGGAAGGGCCGCTGATCGGGCGGGAGGTTGAGCTCGCTACACTGCGGCGCCATTGGCAATCGGCCAGCGCGGGCCGGGTGAATGCCGTGCTGGTGCAGGGTGAAGCGGGCATTGGTAAATCGCGTTTACTCCGGGCGCTAATGGCCGAGGTGGCGCAGGGCGGCGGGCAGGTGCGGATATTGCGCTGTAGCCAGGAGCTCGTGCATGCGCCTTACCATCCGGTGATTCAGCTGTTGCAGCAGCAATTGGCGGCGCTGGGGCCAGCCAGTGATTCGGCAGAAGTGCAATATGCGCGGCTAAGTCAATGGCTGGCACCACCGGGCAGCCAGCTGCAGCTGCATTTACCGGCACTGTGCGATTTACTCGGGCTGTTGCCGGCGCCGGCCGTACCCCGCCCAGCCTTGCAGGCGCGGCGTGAAATCGAAGCCGCCTTGCTGGCCTTGGCGCAAATGCTGGCCCAGCGCGGGCCTTTGTTGCTGGTGGTGGAAGATGTGCACTGGCTAGATCCATCCACCGCTGAGGTGCTGCACAAACTCCTCATGCTGCGCAAAACGCCCATTTTGCTAGTGCTGAGTGCCCGCCCGCCGGTGGTGTTGCCGTTTACTTTGCTGAGCTTGACGCTCGCGCCGCTTTCGGCTGTGGAAGCGCTGGCGCTGGCCCGGCAATGGAGTCCGGCCGAGCTAAGCGTCAATGAGCTCACTGCGGTGCTCGCGCAGGCCGAGGGCGTGCCGCTGTTTGTGGAAGAAATGAGTAAAGCGCTGGCGCAAGGCCCGCGCGCCGGCTTGCCCGTTTCATTGTGGGGGCTGCTGGCGAGCCGGCTAGAGCCCTTTGCCGAGGCGCGCCAAGTGCTGCAGGCCGGTGCGGTGCTGGGGCGACAATTTAGCCATGCGCAATTACAGGCGGTCTGGCGCGGGGAAGCCACTGTGTTGGCCTCCGCCTGCCAGACCTTGGTGCAGGCGGGGATTTGGTTGGCTGCCGATGGGCAATATCGCTTTCATCATGCCTTGCTGCGCGATGCCGCCTACCAGATGCTGCCGCCGCTGGAGGCCCAGCATTGGCATTTGCGCGTGGCCGAAGCGCTGGCCGCGCAGCCCTTGCGGCGCGTGGCGCAATGGGAACAGCTGGCCCAGCATCAGCTGGCGGCAGGGCAAAAGCTAGCTGCCGCCGAGGGGTTTTTGCGTGCGGGGCGGCTGGCGGCCGAGCAGTCGGCCAATCAGGAAGCGGTGGCCTTGTTGCGCGCCGGGCTCGCCGCGGTGGCCGATTGGGCGGCACCGAGCGCGCAGCTGGTACAGATTAATCTAATCGCTGCACTGGCGTCGATTTTGCAAACACTGCAGGGGTATGGCTCGGAAGAAGCTAAATCTTATTACGCTCAGGCCTATACCCTCATTCATCAGCTGGATGCGCAAGAGGCCTTGTTCCCGGTGGTGTGGGGCTTATGGTTGGGCGGGCGCGCCAGTGCGCCGGAAGCTGCGCCGCTGGAATTGGCCCACAAGCTGGCCGAAATTGCGGCGCTGAGCGACGATCCGGCGCAAACCATGCAGGTGCACTATGCCTATGGCAATAATTTTTTCTGGCTGGGGCGCTATGCCGAAGCGGCCGAACACCTGCAGGCCGCGCTGGCAATCGGCGAAGATCTGTCGCCGTTTGCGCTGATCAACCGCTTTGGCGAAGACACCAATATTTCGGCGCGGGCCTTTCTGGCCTGGGTGCACTGGTTTCAGGGTGATGCATCTGCGGCAGAGGGCTGCATGCAGCAGGCGTTGCGCGAAGCGGCGGAGTTGCAACACGCGCATACCCAGTGTTTTGCGCTGACCTTTGCCGCCATGCTGCAGCGCTTTGCGCAGGCGCCGGCCGCGACGGAGGCGCTGTGTACCGAGCTAATGGCGCTGGCGCAACCACAGGGTTTGTCATTGTGGCTGGCGGCGGGCTTTGCGTTGCAGGGCTGGGCGCGGGCAATGCAAGGGGATGCCGCAGCGCTGGAACAGGTGGCCTTGAGCCTTGCCGAAGCGCGCAAGGCCATGTCGGGCATCGAGCCGACATTTGCCGGCTTTCTGATCGAGGCGCTGTTGCACGCCGAGGCGGAGCGCGCCGCCGAGCTCGAGCTACAGCGCTGGATGGCGCTCGCCGGTCAGTTGCAAGATGTGTATTACCTGCCAGAGGCGTGGCGCTGGCAAGCGCAGCTGCACCAGCGGCGCGGTGACACGGCTGCCGCTAAAGCTGCCTTGCGGCAAGCGCTGGCTGTGGCGGCAGAGCAGGGCAGCGTGGCCTTGCTGCAGCGCGCGCAGCAGCAGGCGCAAGAGTGGGGCTGGGCCGAGCTGGTGGTTTAAAACCGCACGCAGGCCGGCTAATTGCCCAGCGGCCATCGCGTGGCGGCGCTACGGCGCCGAGCTTAGCCTGCGCATCTGATACCAAACTCAGCCAGCGCCCTCATGCCAGCTTGCGTACGCTGCACTACCACTTGCCTAGCCGGGCGAGGGTGTTTGCCGGAGGTGCTGCATGTCGGAAGTGTATTATCTGTATTACCTGTCCACCGAACAGAGCTTGGGTGAAACCCTGAGCCCGGATGCCTTTCGCCAGCCCTTGGCCGAGGTGCTCGCCGCTTTGGTGCAGTTACAGCTGTACAGTACCCAGCTACAGGCGCAGCCCAGCCTCTGGAGCGAGTGCCGCGATGCGGTACTGGGCCGGCAGTTGTATCACCAGCAAAACGCCATGCAGCGTAATGCCGATATTTATCTGCAGGTCTTGCAGCCCAAATTACAGCGCCTGCTGCAGCGGGTGGGCCTGTTTGCCCAGCAATTTCAGGCTCAGCAGCACACGCTAGCCGATTGCTCGGCCACGCTACTGAGCCAGCCTAAAAATCGCAGCCGTTTTTTAAGCTGCCTGTATGAGCTGGAGCAAGTGGCGCAGGCCAATCATGCCGAGGTGCAGACTTTTACCCAATATCTGGCCGGCTATGTGTATGCGGTGAATGATCAGCAAGCCGGCTTGGCGCAATTTGCGGCGCAATATCGGCGCCAGTGGCCGGTGAGCTTGCCGCTGGCGACTCAGACCGTGGCCCAGCTCACTTTGCGCCAGCAAGCTATCCGGCAAGATCTAGCCGCGATGGCGCGCTCGTCGCTAACGGTGGGCGGCGCGGTGATTGCGCTGGTGATCAATCAGCTGGTGAGCTTGCCCGGTGAGCAAGGGCCGGTGCAGCTCTTGGGCGCGGCCGCGACGGTAGGCTTGGGCAGCATGGGTGAATTAAATGCCAGCGCGATGCAGCTGGCGGCCAATAGCAGTCAGCTGGCGCAACACTATCAAATCCTGTGGCCACTGCATCCCGATCAGGTCTTGCTGCATGCGCTGGAAAATCAGCTGCATAATCTGCAGCATGCAGTAACCCAGCTGCATGAACACGCCCGCCAGCTGGATCAGGCGTGGCTGGCCTTGCGGCAGTGCTTCCGCGATTTTCGTGGGCAGGCCGAAGGGCTGAACAGCATTTACGATGTACTGAAAGTCGATAGCTCGCTGCGTGCGGCCACTCAAGATTGGCTGCATCTGGATCACACCTTGCAGGCCATGCAGCAGCAGGCCCAAAGCCTGAAACCTGTCTTGCCCGCTCGCCAGCGGCCAGCTGCGCTGGTGGCGTAATCGACCGCAGCCAAGTGTGGCGCAGCCTCGACCACGCTATGGTAAATCCACCACTGACGCGGCCCTTGGCTCAGGTTACAATCGGCTGATTGTGTTGTGAAGCCGAGAGTTGCGTGTCTGAGTCTGCGCCTGATTTATTGCCCGATTTGTTGCAGCTATTGCGCCAGAGTCGTCATGGCTCGTTGGGCACGCATTCGCATGCCATGCCCGGCTATCCACATGTGTCGTGGCTACCACTGGTGCCCGCGCCCAATGGGATGCCGATTGTGGTGATAAGCGAGCTGGCCGAGCACACCCAGAATGTCCGCCATCATCCAGCCGTGAGTTTCCTGTTGCACGAAGGCGAGATGGCCTTGAGCAAAGCGCGCGCCACCGTACTGGGGCAGTTGCGCCCGCTGGCGGCCGAGCCCTTGGTGCTGGCGCGGCTGAAGCGCTATGCGCCGGGGCTGGTGAAATATCTGGCACTGGGGGATTTTGCGCTGTGGCAGCTTGAGTTCGTGCGGGCACGCTATATCGCCGGCTTTGGTAAAATGGGCTGGGTAGAAGCAGCCGATTGGGCGCGCCACTATGTGCTGCCGCTCGAAGCCGAGGCCACCCTGCTGCAGGATTTTGCCGCGCATTGCCCTGCCGAGACGGAGCTGGTTGGGATCGATGCGCAGGGCCTTGATCTACGCCGGGGCGACACCCTGATGCGTTACCCTTTTGCGCAGGCTGGCCAAGATCTGGCCGCCGTGACGCAGCAATTACAGTTATTACTGCAAGGATTAGCCAAGCAATGAATACCACGCGGGTTTTGTTTGTTGAAGACGATGCCGATCTGGCCGAGCTGATTGGCGGCTTTTTGCGCTCGTTTGAATTCACGGTAGATGTCCTGGCCGATGGGCTGGGCGTGATCGACAGTGTGAAAAGCAATCCGCCCGAGCTGATCTTGCTCGACATTATGTTGCCCGGCAAAGATGGCCTCACGCTGTGCCGCGAGCTGCGCGAGTTTTACGCCGGCCCGATTATTTTGCTGACCTCGCTTAATAGCGATATGAATCAGATTCTGGGCTTTGAAATCGGCGCGACCGATTACGTGGTGAAAACCACACCGCCGTCGGTGTTGCTGGCGCGCATTCGCGCCCATCTGCGCACGGCGGGGCAAAAGGGGGCGGATCTCTTGGCCAATGCGCCGGCCAAAGAGCAATCGGTACTCAATTTTGGCAAGCTGCAGATCGATTTGCGCAATCGCAGCGCCAAATACCGTAATGCGCCGATGGGGCTCTCTACATCGGATTTTGATTTGCTGTGGGAGCTGGCGAGCCACGCCGGCGAAATCCTCACCCGCGATCATTTGCTGAAAAAACTGCGCGGCATTGAATACGATGGGCTTGATCGCAGTATGGATGTGGCGATTTCCCGGCTGCGTAAAAAGCTGGATGATGATCCGCTGGATCCGCAAAAAATCAAAACCATCCGCAACAAGGGGTATCTCTTCGCAGCCGATATTTGGTGGCAGGAAGACTGATATACCCGGGGATGTATCTAATAAATGGCCCACTGTTGTTGCAGCTGGGCCTTTTTCTCGCCCGGCTTGGGTGATGTTTGGGAAGCTTGCTGATGCGCCAAGTGTTTATTCGCTTCTACCTGACGGTGGTGTTGTGTTTTCTGCTCTCCTCGCTGCTGATCGGCGGGTTTTACAAGCAGATGATCGAGCGCACCAATCAGCGCTATTTGAGCGATATGTTTCTCTCGACCGTATCGCTGATCGAAAAAGAGCTGGGCGATCTACCGCCATCTATGTGGCATGACGAAGCCTCGCGCCTGCGCGGTAAGCTGCCGGTGCCGGTGGATATCGAAGCACTGAATGCGTATTCGCTCTCGGAAGAAAACCAAACCGCGCTACAGCGCGGCGATATTATTTTGTTGAAAGACCGCGGCCTGTATCTGCACCGCATTCACCAGACCCAACAAATGGTGGTGCTGGGGCCGATTTCATTTCTGGAATCGCTGGAAGGTATTTCATGGATGGATATCGTGGCGCTGGTGCTGATGTGTCTGGCGCTGGGGATTCCGACCTGGCTGTGGCTACGGCCTTTCTGGCGCGACCTGATTCAGGTGATTCGTCAGAGCCGGCGGCTGGGGGCGGGCGACTTTACCGTGCGGGTGAGCCTGGAAGACAGCTCGCCGCTGGCGGCGCTGGGCTCCAATTTCAACCGCATGGCGCATGATATTGAAGAACTCACCGCTTCGCGCCGCGCGATGATCGATGCGGTCTCGCATGATTTGCGCACGCCACTGGCGCGCTTGCGTTACCGCTTGGAGGCGATCAAAGCCGGCGCCAATAGCGCCTCGCAGGTGGAAGCCATCGAGCGTGATCTGGGGCAGATTGATCAGCTGATTGATGAATGGCTGACAATGTCGAGCCTGGATAGCCCGCAATTGCGCATGGAAGTCCAGCCACTGGAAGTCATGCCGTGGCTGCAGCGCTTGCTGGCTGAATACGCGCTGGACGGCACGATGCCTAAATTGCACAACCTCACCGGCAACCCCAGCCCGCTGCTCGACGTTGATAGTTATTACTTCGGCCGCGCGGTAGGCAATGTGCTCTCGAATGCCCGCCGCTATGGCGGCAAGGAAATCGAGCTGACGTTGCTGTGGCAGGACGGCACCGCGGTGCTGCACATCGATGACAATGGCGAAGGGATCCCGCAAGAAGATCGCGCGCGCCTACTGCAGCCGTTTACCCGGCTGGAAGGCAGTCGCAACAAAGCCACCGGTGGCTTTGGCTTGGGGCTGGCGATTGTGGCGATGATTATGCGCGGGCATGGTGGCGCGGTGAGTATTCTGGATGCGCCCAGTGGTGGTGCGCGCCTGAGTTTAAGCTGGCCCACGCCGCTGCGCGTGGCCGAGTAAAGGATCGATTTTCAGTCGAGCGGGACTGTATTGCTGCCTTTCGTAGCGCACTGTAGCTTTACTACGTACTTTCGGTTACACAATCACACCAAGCCTGCATCGCCAGCCGCGATGGCGAGTCGCATAATCCGCGTCGTTAAAGGTATTCAATGCCGAATACCGCGAAAAGAATTTTTGTGGAGTTTTGAAGATGAACAAGATCGCTGCTGGCGTTATCGCTACCGTATTTGCTGCTGCTTCAGTTTTCGCAGTAGCTGCTCCTGCTAAGAAAGCCTCTGCGGCTTCTGTAGCTTCTGCTGCTCAAAAAGCTCAAGCTAAAAAAGCTTCAGCTGCTTCTGTGGCTTCTAAAGCTTCTGCTGCTCAAAAAGCTCAAGCTAAAAAAGCTT
>NZ_JTLG01000008.1:0-114313 GCF_000799095.1 Chitinibacter sp. ZOR0017
CTGGGCTGGGCTGGGCTGGGCTGGGCTGGGCTGGGCTGAAGAGGGCTAGCGCCAGTCGGCGAAAATTTGCCACGCTAACCGGATGAGCAGCCCGCTCGCCAAAGCGATAAATAAATGGCGGATTAAGCGATTGCCAAAGCGCAGTACCAGCCGTGTGCCCACCCAGCTACCGAGCAAATTGGCCACGGCCAACGGGAAGGCTAAGCCCCACAAGACGGCTTGCTGCGGTACGAAAATCAGTAAGGCCGCCGCATTGGTGCTTAGATTCACCACTTTGGCCATCGCCGCCGCCCGCAAAAATTGCTGCCCTTCATAACGCACCAGCCAGAACAGCAAGAAGGCCCCGGTGCCCGGCCCAAAGAAACCATCGTAAAAGCCAATCCCAATCCCAAATAGCAGCCCCGCTGCCATCGGCCTTGGGGTGGCTAGGGTTTGGTCACGCTGGCCCAGCTCGGGTTTGCGCAAGGTATAGAGCAAAATCGCCAGCAGCAGCACCGCCACGACGGGACGCAATAGTGCCGCAGGGAATAAGCCGATCGAATGTGCCCCCAGCAAACTTCCCAAGGCCGCCGTGCTGGCCAGCAGCAGGGTGCGCTGCAGTGGCACCTTTACTTGCCGCAGGTATTGCCGGGTCGCGAGCAAAGTGCCCCAAATCGCGGTCATTTTATTGGTGCCTAAGAGATGCAGTGGTAGCTCTTTGGGTAGGGCGGTGAACAAGGCTGGCAATAAAATCAGGCCGCCACCCCCAATGGCCGCATCTATTAAGCCGGCCATAAAGGAGAGCGGGATCAGCTGGCTGGCCAGTGTCAAACTTAAGCTCATTTTTTATTTCTTATGGTTATATTGAAATGAATATATATTCTTAATGTTTTTATTTTGGCTCGGCGATAATGCCGGCAACTGACGAAATACATGCGCTTAGCGCAAAGGAATGGCTCAATGTCGCTGACAGAGTCTTTCATGGCTACGGGGGCTGACAAAACTGGCCCTCAACGCCCGGCCGCAGACGGTGACCCCGCGGCAACGCTCAGCCACAGCGTGCCGGCGCTGGATGATTATGCGCCGCTAACCCGTCGGCAAGTCAATGCGCTGCTGTCGTTTACCCAGCAAGATGTGCTCTTGCCTCATCAAATCGCCAAACTTAGTTATCGCAAATTATTGGCCGTGCCGGGTTTGGGTGATAAAGGCATTGCCTTGGTCCGCGCATGGCTGCAGCGGCACCAATTACCGGTGAACCATATTCCGCTCGAAAAACCACGATTGCGCCGTGTTAGCCGGCAACTGGATCAGGCCTATCGACTGCTGCATGAGCATGGCTATCAGATCCTTGGTCCCGATGTGGATGACTATGTGATCTAGCCGCCAAGGCGGTTAGATCAGTAGCGCTTCTGGTAACACTTCTGGCCGCGCACTTTGCCGATGGTCCTGATTATCAAATCGCCCTTCCCAAACCTCCACAAACCTCCACACACCAGCACTAACAGCCCGCACCGGGCGGGCTGTTAGTGCATGGGCGAGGATTGACTTACCGCCGCTTTAGGCCTGTTCAAAGGCCAGGCTCTGCTGCACGCTCGGGCGCTGGGTAAACTGCGTATAGGCGCGCTGCAGTCCCGGATATTGGCTGAGCAAATCGTTAAAGCGACTGATCCAGCCGAGAAACACCCCCAGATAGGCATCGGCAATCGTAAAGCGCTGGCCGACCAGATACGGGCCATCTTGCAGATGTTTTTCCAGATGCTGCAAGGCGCTCTCGATTTGGGTGCGCGCCTGCGCCTTGATGGCTGGATGCTGCTCGCTATCCGCTAAATAGCGCTCGGGTCGGTTGAAGGGGCGGAACGCCCCCACATGCAACTCGCTACTGAGATAACCGATCCACGATTGAATCTTGGCTCTTTCGCTACTGCCAACCGGGGCGAAGAGCTGATGGTCACTGGTCTGATCGGCCAGAAAGGGCAGGATGGCGCTGTTTTCGGTAATCACTTCACCATTATCCAGCTGCAAGGCGGGTACGCGACCAAGCGGATTGATGTGGTGAATCGGTGAATCCGGCGTGCGCAACGGCACTTTGACGATCTCGATCGGCAGTTGCAGTTCTCGCGCCACCACATGGGTGCCAAACGAGCAAGCGCCAGCGGCAATGAATAATTTAGGCATGTCAGTCTTCCTTGGTTTAGGGTTTGATGGCTACGGCAAAATGCAGATAACGGTGCAGGCGTACGCCGCTAAGCTGTTGGCGTGTGCTGAGCTCGGTGCGTAATTCACGCAGGATTTCGCTGCGGATATCCGGCAGGAACTCACTGAGGAAATTGCCAAACGAGCTGGCATTACTGAAGTCAATCACTGCCTCGGCATTGGGGAATAGATCCGCAAAACGGCGCAGCAGAATTTCTTCGATGATGAAACCGGCCCCTTCCAGCTGACTGGCGAGCTGAGCATGGCTAACCCGGAAAGGCGTACTCCCCACTTCGGCATTGCGGCGCAAATTGAGCTTGGCCACACTGCGCTGAACCAATTGCTGGATATCGTGCGGCCTTTCGCGCGACGCCGTGCTGATGGCAATCCGGCCTCCGGGTTTGAGTACGCGAAAAGCTTCGGCCAGGGCTTGATCTTTATCTGGCAGCCAGTGATAGACGCTATTGAGGAGCACGGCATCAAATTGGGCATCGGCAAACTGGCGCAGATTTTCTGCCCGACCCACGCTGAAATCTAAATGCGCGAGCTGCAGGCTACTGGCCCGCTGGCGGGCGATGTCGATGCGTAAAGGCAGCGGATCGATCCCCACGACCTGGCCATGGCGGTGGATATAGCGCTGCGCTGCGAGGGCGGCGAGGCGCCCGGTGCCGGTGCCAATATCGAGCAGGCGGGCATCGGGTTTCAGTTGCAAGGCCGCCAGCAAATGCTGGCCATGCTCATATTGCAGATCACTGATCTGATCATACTGCTCAGCCAGCTGCTGGGTATCAAGCTGTAGGTTAGACATTCCGTGACCTCTCAAAGTAAAGGGGGGGTGGGTATGTTTTCAAGTACGCCAGTTTCGGCCACATAGTCGCGCCAGTCGGTCAGCAACTGGTTCAAGATATCGGGCCGGGCCTCGGCAAGGTCATACAGTTCGGCTTTATCGGTGCTCAGGTCGTAGAGTTGCCAGCGCGAAGGCCCGTGCGGCTCGGGAATAAACACGGCCTTCCAGTCGCCACGGCGGATGGCTTTGCGCCCAAAGAGCTCCCAGCCTGTGACCTGATTGTGCGGGTGAATATGATCTTGCTCGCCTTGCAGATAGGCTTGCAGCGAGCGCCCGCGCAGCGGCAGTACGTCGCGGCCATGAAAGACGGGATGTGGGTGATTCACGCCTGCGAGTGACAGCAAGGTCGGCGTGATGTCCATCACGGTGGCAAAACGGTGAGAGATTTCGCCTTGCCGTGCCAGCGGCGGATAATGCAGCAGCGCCGGTACACGGATGCCACCCTCAGTGGTAAAGGCCTTGTACAGCCGAGCAGGTGCCGTACCGGCTTGTGCCCAGCGTGGGCCATACCAGACATACGAATTACCGCGGCCGATATTTTCAAGGCTGTTGTCGTAATAGTCGGCGATGACTTGGGCCAGATTGGGGCCAAACGCCGGTAGTGCTTCCAGCAGTGCACCTTCGGCGCCGTTATCCGACAAAAAGAGAATGACGGTATTGTCAAACTGTCCTGTGGCTTTGAGCTGGGCAATCACGCGGCCAATATTCCAGTCCATCCGCTCAACCATCGCGGCATACACGGCCATGGTGCGTGCCGAGATCGCGCGCTCTTCTTGGCTTAAGGCTTCCCATTCGGCATTGCTGGCCACCACCGGATGCGCTTCAACGCCTGCATCGACTAAGCCCAGCGCTTTGAGTCGGCTGAGCCGCTCCTGGCGCAAGGCCTCAGGGCCCGCGTGGTAGTAATCGGCATATTTGGCGATCAGCTCATCAGGCGCCTGCAAGGGCCAGTGTGGGGCCGAGTAGGGCAGATAGGCGAAAAACGGGCGCTCGTCGGGGGCTTCGGCGAAATACTGCAGCAGTTTGTCAGTGAAGTAATCGCTGGAGTAATAATCATCGGGCAGCGTGTCGACAAAAGCGCCGTCTTCGGCATATAAGCCGCGGGTGCTTTTCAGGAGGCGCGGAATCTCTTCCTCGCCTATCGGCGCCTCAAATCCATAATGATTTGCCGCCCCTGGCAGCAGCGCAAACGAGCGCTCAAACCCGCGTGCCGCCGGGGTGCGATCCAGCGTTTTCCCTAGATGCCATTTGCCTGACATGATGGTGTAGTAACCGGCATCGTGCAAAATTTGCGGCAAGGGCGCAATGCGGTCATTTAAATAGCCTTCATAGCCAGGCTGGCCCGCATGGGCGGGCGTGAGGATCTCGGCGAAAGTACCCAAGCCTGCCAGGTGATGATCGGTGCCACTCAGGATCATCGCCCGGGTGGGCGAGCATGCCGAGGCGGCATGAAAATCGGTAAAGCGCACGCCGGCCAGCGCCAAGGCATCCAGATTCGGGGTGCTAATTTCGCTGCCAAAAGCCCCCAGATCCGAAAAGCCTAGGTCATCGGCCACAATCAGTAAAAAGTTCGGTTGTTGAGCCACGCTATATCACCACGCAAACAGATAATCTTTAAAACCGAAGCCTTCCGCTGCGGGCTGCAGGGCGGTGTCATGCTCATGGCCAAATTCGCTGAGCACATCGTCTTTAATGGCGGCCAGCCGCAAATCAGCGCGCTGGCGCGGATGCGGGACATCTACCTCGACCGTGCGTTTAATCCGGCCCGGACGCGGCTCCATGATCACCACCCGATCGCCGAGCAGGACTGCCTCTTCCACGTCATGCGTCACCAAAATCATGGTGATGCCTTCGGTTTGCCAAATGCGTTGCAATTCGTTTTGCAGATTGGCGCGGGTCAAGGCATCCAGCGCGCCAAATGGCTCATCCAGTAGCAGGATTTCCGGGCGATTCACCAGCCCGCGGGCGATGGCCACCCGTTGGCTCATCCCGCCCGAAAGTTGATACGGGTAGGCTTTCTCAAAGCCTTTCAGGCCCACCAATTCCAGATGTTCGGCAATGGTTTTTGCCCGTTCACTGCTGCTGAGCGTTGAGTTTTCCAAAGCCAGGCCAACGTTTTGCTCGACCGTGAGCCAAGGAAAGAGCCGGTGCTCTTGAAATACAATCCCGCGCTTGAGGCTGGTGCCCTTGATGCGGGCGCCATCGAGCAAAATATCGCCCTGATAATCATCATCCAGACCGATCGCCAGGCGCAGCAGGGTCGATTTGCCGCAACCGGAGCTACCCACAATGCTGACAAATTCACCGGGTTTGATGTGCAGATTAATACCATCCAGCACGTCCAGCGTTTCGCCTTTTACGTGATATTGTTTTTTGACGTTTTTAAAATCGAGGGTGCCCAAGGCGCTCATGAGGTTATTCCTTATTCAATGCAAAGTTTCAAAGCCAATGCGGATTCAGCAAGGGGCGTACGGCGCCAATCAGGCGGTACGGTTACGCCAGCCCAGCAGGTGTTTTTCTAATTTGAAAGCCAGTTGGTTGACGATGGCGCCCACTACGCCGACCACCACCACACCAAACAGCACCGAGCCCATATTGAAATGCTCGCGGCCATCAATCATCGAGTTGGCAATCCCGTGGCCGGATTTGAGGAAATACTCGGCGCCAATCGTGGCCAGCCAGCTATAAATCAGCGCCAGTTGGATGCCGGTAATGATTTGCGGCGAAGCCGACGGCAAAATCACTTTGCGAAACAGCTGCCAGCGGCTGAATTCAAACACCCGCGCCACCTCAACATGATCGCGATGCACGCTGCGGATGCCTTCGTAGGTATTGATCGTGGTGGGATAAAAGGCCGCAATCGCGATGAAAATGATCTTGGCCGGCTCGCCCATGCCAAACCACACCGAAATCAGTGGAATCCAGGCAAAAATGGCAATCGACTTGATGGTGTTAAAGCTCGGGCTAATCAGGCGATCGGCCCAGCGAGATACGCCCAGCAAACTACCCAAAACCAGCCCGGCAGTGCCCCCCACCACAAAGCCACCCAGATTGCGGGATACGCTATAGACCAGATCAAGGGCAAATGCCCCGCTGCTGATCTGGCCATAGCCTTCTTTCCAGACTTCATACGGTGAAGCCAGAATCGCGCTGTTGGCCAGATTAAATTTACTGATCAAATACCAAGCCAGGATCAGCCCCAACGGCAGGACGAGCCCGCGAAAATCACGCTGGCCCAGCGCCTGTAAACGGGTTTTAAATGCAGACATCACACACCTCACTCAAACTTAAAACGCAACGCGACGCCATTTCAGAAAATGGGTTTCCAGCCATTGCAGCGACTGGTCGATTAACAAACCCACTGCGCCAATGATCACCACCGTGGCCAGTACCAGATCCAGCTGGAACAACTGCCGGCCCCAGACCATCAAAAAGCCAATGCCTTCACTTGAGGCCAAGAGCTCAACAGTCACCAGTGCCAGCCAGGCATGGGTGAGGCCATAGCGAATACCGGTAAACAACGAGGGCAAGGCCGCTGGGATTACCACCTTGGCCAGTAATTGGCGGGTGTTAAAGCGATAAACCTTCGCCACCTCGGCAAACTGGGGTGGGATATTGCGGATACCTTGCAGGGTATTGACCGTGACCGGCACCAGTGCCGCTTTGGCAATCACCAAAATCTTCATGGATTCACCAATGCCCACCACCATAATCAGCAGCGGAATCCAGCCCAGCGCCGGAATCTGGCTCAGGGCTTTAAAGGTGGGGAATAAATACGCTTCCACCGTTTTCGATAGCCCCATCAAGGTGCCCAGCAGCAAGCCCACCACTGTGCCCACCCCAAAGCCATAGGCCACGCGCTCGACACTGATTTGCAAATTGCTGGTCAGATCGCCGCTTTGCCACAGCTCGGTCAGGGTTTGCCACACCAAAGAGGGCGGTGGCAGGATTTGTGGGGATACCCATTCGTGAGCGCTGGTGATTTGCCATAAGCCCAGAACGAGCAGCGGCAAGACCAATGCCCACAAAATTTGCTGCAGTTTTTGCGCCGTTTTTTGTCGCCACTGGCTCGGGCGTTTGGCGGATACCTCGGCGGGTATATCGCTCTGATTTAATGTAATCGCTGTGCTCATTGCGATACTCCTTGATAATTAAGTTCGTGCTCCGTCTCTGTGCTGGCTGCAGGGCGCAAACTGAAGCCCGCCGCCAGCACAAAACAGCCGGCAAAAAACAAAAACAACCATTGCAGATGAATCAGCTGGCCAAATAGCCCGCCTATCACCGTGCCGCTAAAACCACCCAAGGGGCCAATGAGGGCCATTAATCCGGCCACTTGGCCTTGCCCAAGGTCCTCACCCAGTTGAGCTACCCGGGTCATATTCGCCGCCTGTAGCCAGCCCAGAGCCAGCCCAAGCAGTAAGCCGCCCACCCACAGCGCAGCGCCCCAGGGGGCGAGGCCTAGCAGACATAAACTCAGCGCACCGCCGCTAAAGCCCAGCCGATACACGGCCCGCCGTCCCAGCTTTTGCGCTACGCCACCCAGCAGCATCAGCGCCAAGATAAAGCTCAAGCCCTGACTGGTGATCAGGCTGGCGGCGGCACTGGCCGATAGGCCAAAATCACGGACCGCAATCGCGACGATGAAGGCGGTGTAAAACATCATGCTGCTGTTGACCAACACCTCAATCGCGCCACATTGCTGCAAGGCGCGATGCCGGCGCAGCAGGCCAAATTGGCTGCGCACCCGCGGCCAGATGGCGCCACCTTGGTGGCTGACGGCTTTGGGTTGATAAATACGCAGCACCCGTGGCGCGATCAGCAAAGTGAGGACAAAGCTGATGCCAATCAGCTGATACACCCAGCCAAAGGGCAAAGCAGCAATCAAGGCGGTGGCAATAGCGGGCCCCAGTAAAAACATGCCGATCATGTGGCAGCCACGAAACCAGCCGGCTTTGGTTTCACCGACCTGATTCAGTTGCTGCATAAACACGGCATTCAGGGCAATAAAACGGCAGGGCATGCAAAAGCTCACCAGCGCCGTGCACAGCAGCAAAAACCACGCTTCGCCAATGCTGGGCGTCAGGCAATACAGCAGGGCCGCAATCAGCGTGCCGCTGAAATACATCTTCATGGCACCCACCTGATCCAGCAGCAAACCGACCGGGATACTCATAAACAGCATGCCCACCATCTGCGCCGCGCTGATCAGGCCGATCTCGGCATTGCTGGCGTGCAGATGCAAGGCATAGAGCGCAGTGCTCACCTTGGCAATCCCCACCCCGACCCCGGCCAGTAAAGAGAGCGCCACGAAATTCAGCAGAAACCAGCGGGCCGAAACCGCTGGCACCGCGGCGGTCTGCTCGGTGCCAGCTGTCATTACTTACCGCCTTTGGGGTTGCCCTTGGCGTCGTAAGCAGTCCAGAAGTTCTCCAGCTTTTGCTCTTTCAGGGCCTGATTCAGGTATTTGGGCTCAAACCACTGATTGACGTCGAAATCCTTGCGAATCAGCTTGAATTTCAAAGAGGCCTGTACGGCATCTTTGTAGTGGTTGTAGAAAAACTCATCCAGCAGCGGGCTAGAGCGGCGTTTGATATCAGCGCCACCGTTGTAGTCTTTCTTGAATGACGCATACGGCACACCTGACTTGGACCATTCTTGCAGCACTTTCTCGGCATTTTCCGGTTTGGAAATATCCGCGGCCGTGCGGACCAGCACATTCACTACCCGCTGGGTGATTTCCGGATTGGCCTTTTCAAAGTCTTCGGTCACCAGGAAATGCGTTTGGCGGGTAAGTGATAATGGACCTTCTTTATTCGACCAAATCACTTTTGCCACACCGCGATCTACCAATTGGAAAACGTCATAGCCAAACCATGCGCCATCGACATCCTTGGTGGCGATTGCCGCTTGCGTGGTCGCCGTATCCATATTGATCAGCTTGAAGTCTTTTTCGGTGAGGCCGTATTGATCGAGCACCTTATTCACTACCAGCTGGCCATTGGTGCCTTTAAAGAGGGCTACTTTTTTGCCTTTCAGGTCTTCCAGCTTTTTCGCTGGTGAATCTGCGGGGACCGCGAGATAGGTGGTGCCCAGCGTGCCGTTCGCGAGCAAGATTTTGGTTTTCAAGCCACTGGCTTTGGCCACAATCGCGGGTAAGTCACCTTGCCATGCAAAATCCAGCAGCTTGTTGGCCAGTGCTTCATTTACTGCTGGGCCGGCACCTTTGAAGTAATTCCATTCCACCTTGATGCCGTCTTTTTTGAATTCTTCTTCAATCAGGCCGCGTGTCGCGGCCGTGGCTGCGGAAGAGCCACCAAAGACCGGTTTGCCACCAGTGCCGACGGTGGCCACCCCAATACGGATGACTTTGGCTGGGTCAGCCCAAGCCGGGCTGGCTGCGATCAGGGCGAGGGTCAGGGTGCTTAGTGCAAAAATTTTATTTTTCATCGTGTATCTCTCAGTGTTCGGGGGCGTGCAAGGCTTAGAAGCCGTATTGGAATTGGGCGAGCCACTCGTTCGATTTCACCTTGGTGGCCTGATCGTCGCGGCGGTTGTAGTTGAGCTGGAACTTGGTCGTTTCGGCGAAGAAAATATTCAGACCCGCTGTGGTGATATTGACCTTGTCGTTCTGCTTGCTGGTATTGGGGTCAAAGCTGTCGTAGCGGACAAAGGGCTGGTATGACACGGGCCACCAGTCGTCGTAGCGACCCTGTGCGCGATAGCCTTTAACGAATTGCTCGCCAAAGTTGTAGAAGAAGGTGGCGGTGTGGGCCTGGCTTTTCAGCTCGCCAAAGACAGGTTTGGCTTTGGTGCCGCTGACCGTGCCATCAGTCCCTTTCACAAACTCATAAGTGAAGCCAAATGGGTGATGGTTGTAGCTAACATCAATGCCATAGCGATCTTTCGCGCCTTGGCCTACACGGTCTGCACCAATGGCCAGATTCTGTTTGCCCAGGTACACCGAGGCGCCGATGGTCAGCTGGCGCAGCCATGAGTTGTATTCTGCTGGCGCGGTGAAGGCCACCCGACCAATAAAGTCTTTGTGGTCGTTGTTGTCCGATTTATTCGGGCCATTACCGTTAACTAGACCCACGATGTATTGGAATACCGGGGCGCGGTAGTTGTAGCCGTAATCCACCTCGGGCCACAGGTCGCCGCTTAAGCCAATCCCGATCTGCCGCTGGCCAAAGCCCAAGCGGCCTACAAACTGCGCGTTATTGATGACCGGTTTCAAATCTTCGGTGGCGGCCGCCTCTAGGCCGAATGGCACCAGCTGCTGGCCAAAGGTGACGGCCAGACGGCCGGTGTCAGGTGAGATGGTCGGTAAAATTTGATAGGTCAGGTTGGCATCCAGCAAGTTGAAGTTACTGGTATCCAGCAGCTGGGTGGCGGTACTTTGGGGTGAGTAACCAAAGCGCAGGGCATAAGTCAGATTGCGACCTTCGTCGTAATCTTTATACGCATTACCGGTAAAGGTCAGCACCGCGGTAGGGATATCAAAGCTGGTTTTGCGGTTGTCAGTCACCGCATTATTAGTAGCCAGACTGTTATAGCCGGCCCGAGCTTGTACGGTGCCGCCCACGACCAGCGCACGCGTAGATTTGGCGGTTTTGGTGTCTTGATCACGCTGAACTTGGTATTTGTAGTTTTCCAAGTCAGCCGTCAGACCTTGCAGCTCATCCTTGGTGGCGTATTCGGTGGCGGCTTCGCCACTGGCTTTGGCCGCCGCTTGCTCTTTCACCTGGGCCTGCAGGGCTTCGAGGCTTTTTTGCAATTCATTGATCTGCTTTTGTAGGGCATCGGCATCGGCCGCATGGGCCATGGTGCTCAGCAGCAGTAGGCTGGCCGCGATGGGGGTCAGTCTTTTGATCATCTGTTTGTTCTCCGTTTCATTTCCGAATGAGGTCAGCCAATTTCGGGGCATCGCACTCCCTGCACGATGCGCTGGCGATTTGATATGAGCAAAATGTGTGCCAGCGTGTTTTTATAGAAAAAACAGTTATAACTGAGCAGAACGCAACAGCGGCCGCTGCGCGCTGTCAGCAATCTGTTGAAAAATCAACAGTGCAGTCAGATGGGGCGAAATAAGGCGGGTTGGCGCCGGTTTTGGGTGGGTGGTGATATCGCAGCAGTTTGCTGCGTAGCGCAGCGCAAAACACAGCAGTTACGCGGTTAATAACAGCGGAAACCTTTGGAATAAAAGGCTTGAGCGCTCTGGCATGGATTCTGCTGAATGCGACTAGTCACTCACCAAGGAGAATTCCGTATGACCAATCTGGCTGATGTAAAAAACCTGACCAATGATGTTTCGCGTGCGCTATTGCCACAGGGGCCGGTTACCGCGACTGTGCAATGGCAAAACCCGGCCGATATCGTAATCACGCCGGTTGACGGCGCCTTGGGCGCAACGGTGACGGGGATCGATGCCAACCAGCCGCAACATCCAAGCACTATCTTGCGCTTGAAAAAGGCGCTGCATGAGCACTTTATTCTGATCTTTAAGCGCCAAGAGCTCGATGACTCGGCCTTACTGCGCTTTGCCACGTATTTTGGTTCGGTCTTTGTGCCTCCAGAAGATGTGCCCGTATTGGCCTCCAACACCGCTGGTAAAGCGCCGGATGTAGTACGCGTGGCGAATGTCGATGGCGGTTATACCGGTAATGGCGAGTTAACCCCGCATGCCGACCATCAATGGACCCCGATCCCATCGGCAGGGTCATTGCTGTATGCCGTTGAGCTGCCATCAGTCGGGGGTGATACCTCGTGGTACAACATTCATCAAGCCTATCTGGATCTGGACGAAGCCACCAAAGCTCAATTGGAAGGCTTGCAACACATTACCTACAACCCATTCTTGCGCCATGTGCTTAATGCCCAGCGTAAAGCGGAAGGGCTTGAGGCGGAATATCCGAAATATCGCAGCCCAGCCCGGCCAATCCTTGGCCCGGGTTTCCCGCATCCGCTGGTGCGCACTCATCCTGACAGTGCCAAGAAAGTACTGTTTTTGTCGACCCATACCGAGTCAGAAATTCTTGGCATCGATCAGGCTGAAGCCGAGGCGCTGATTGCGCGCTTACGGGCCCATATTCAGCAAGATAAATACCGCTATGAGCATCGCTGGGCTTTGGGTGACATCGTGTACTGGGATAACCAGGCGACATTGCACTCGCGGACGGCGTTTCCCGAAACTGAGCGCCGCGTATTAAAGCGGGTCAGCCTAGCGGGTAGTCGTCCATTCTAATCCTGGCGCCGGGGGAGCTGGCTAAGCAGGCCACCCCAACGAGGAGTAACAGTATGAGTAATGATGTGATTCAAGTGCGTGTGCGCCAAGATAGCGATGCGTATCTGCATATCGAAACACGCGCCGCCCATGTGGCCGTTGGCAGGGCGAGTAATGGTGAGAATGCGCCCGACGCTTTTCGAGCGGGTGAGCTGATTTTGGGGGCATTGGGGGCGTGCACTGCCGGTACGATTCGCCATTTTGCACAAACCCATGGCATTAGCCAGTTGCAGGATGTCACTGTTGATGTGACCGGCTATGAAAGTTCGGCTCCCAGTCGGATTGGGGCCATTGTGGTGAGGGTGACATTGCATGGCCCACTGGCGGCACATGATCGGGTGCGACTGGAAAAAGCAGCCCGGCAGTGCAAAATTCATCACACCCTGCAGCACCCGCCCGAGATCGAGTTAGCGTTTGAACACCACGCTGCGCCAATCGTAGCCCATCAAGAGGAGCTGGCCGCATGAGTCAACGCCAATTACGCTTAGGTGCGTTTATACCGGCTTATGGCCATCATGTGGCGGCATGGCGCCACCCCGCAACGCCAGCTAATGCTGGCCAAGATTTTCAACACTATAAACGTCTAGCGCAAACGGCCGAGCGCGGCTTGTTTGATGCTGTCTTTCTGGCCGATGGGCTCGCGGCCCGCGGTGAGGGTGAGGCGGGCGAGCGTTCGGCCTATTCAGATCATTTCGAGCCGCTTACCTTATTATCTGCCTTGTCGGCCGTCACCGAGCATATTGGTCTGATCGCCACCGTTTCGACTACCTACAACGAGCCTTATCATCTGGCTCGCAAATTTGCCTCACTGGATCATTTGTCGGGTGGGCGGGCTGGCTGGAACTTGGTGACTTCGGCCACGGAGGAAGAGGCGCGAAATTTTAATCTGCGCGAGCAATTGCCGCATGCCTTGCGCTATCAGCGTGCACGTGAGTATGTGCAGGTGGTGAAAAAGCTCTGGAATAGCTGGGAAGACGATACTTTTGTGCGGGATAAAGCCAGCGGTGTCTATCTGCAGGGCAATAAACGCCATGTTCCCAATCACGTGGGTGAGTTTTTCCAGGTGCGGGGGCCATTGAATGTTGCCCGGACAGTGCAGGGTCAGCCTGTATTGGTGCAAGCCGGTGCATCAGAAGATGGGCGCGAGTTAGCGGCGGAATCAGCCGAGGTGATCTTTACCGCATGGCAAGAGCTGGCAGATGCACAGGCCTTCTACCGCGATATCAAGACCAGAGCCGCACGCTATGGCCGTAAGCCGGAAGAGATTTTGATCATGCCGGGCGTTTTCCCGGTGGTGGGGCGTACCGAGGAAGAAGCGCAGGCCAAATACCAAGCCTTGCAAGATCTCATTCACCCCACGGTGGGGGTGGGGCTTTTGTCCGCCTTGATTGGCGCAGATTTGAGTGCCTACGAGATTGATGGGCCGCTGCCTGATCTACCGGAAACCAATGGCATGAAGAGCCGGCAGGCACTGATGTATTCGATTGCTCAGCGTGAAGGCTTAACGATTCGGCAGCTGTATCAGCGGATTGCCGGTGCGCGCGGTCACCGTACGATTGTGGGTACACCTGAATCGATTGCCGATCAGTTGGCTGAGTGGTTTGAGGCCGGCGCGGCAGATGGCTTTAACATCATGCCGCCAGTACTGCCTACTGGGCTAGATGATTTTGTCGAATTGGTGATCCCGGTATTGCAGGCTAGAGGGCTGTTCCGCACGCAATATAGTGGCCACACTTTGCGAGAAAACCTCGGTCTGGCGCGCCCAGCGCATCCGGCCGCAGCAACAGTCGCGCAAACTATCGCGGTGTAATTAGCACCAACCCAATAGCCACGGCAAGCCGTGGCTATTGTTATTTCTGGATGACCTTTCCCATGCTGACTGATATTTTCCCAAGCCCACTGCCCAACCGGCCGCGGGCTTTTGTCTTGGCAATGATTAAACCATTTCTGGCCTGGTATGCCTTAATGCTGGTGCTAGAAGCTGGGGCGGCCACCTGCACGATGTTGCTGCCTTATATTCTGGGTAAAACGGTCGCGCAAGTGACCGGTGCGCAGGCCGCCGGCCCTGATTGGCACGGCTTAGTGCAGCTGGTGCTGGTCTTTGCCGCTTTGAATGTGGCCGAGCTGGTGCTGAGCCGGGCGGCAGGAGCGGTGCAAATGCATGTTGGCCCCCGGCAGCGCCATCGGATCACTGCGCGCCTATTTGCTTGGCTGCAATATCATTCCCATCGCTATTTTGCCCAGCAATTTTCCGGAGCACTGGCGCATCGGGTGACTGAAACTGCCATGAGTGTGAATCAGACCATCTGGGCCGTGCACACCGAATTCTGGCCCATTTTGGTGACTTTCTGTGTGGCGAGTTTTTTACTCTGGGGCGCTTCGCCAGTCCTGGCTGGCGTACTACTGAGCTGGATCACCCTGTATGTGACAATGAGCTATGTGCTGGCCCGCAAAGCCCAGCCACTAGCACAGCGTTTTGCGGCAGCCCGTAGTTTTACGGCGGGTAAGATTGTTGATTCGGTGAGTAATCTGGCCAATGTGCGCCTGTTTGCGCAGGAAGCTTTTGAGCGCGATTATTTACAGCGGCATCTGGATGAAGAGCTCATCCATGCGAACCGCAGCAATTGGTACACCGAGCGGGTACGCTGGTATCAATTTGGCTCGGCGATGTTGCTAAAAATCGGCATGCTGGCATTTGCCCTGTATCTGTGGGCGCAAGGGCAGATTGGGGTGGCGGCATTTGTGATGAGTACCAGTATGTCTTTGCTGATTATCGGTGAGGCTCGCAATCTATCTCGACGCTTTCTCGAGGTATTTGAGTATTTAGGCAATATCGAGCATGGGGTGCATACTATCGTGCGGCCGCATGAGATTACTGATCAGCACGATGCTCGCCCGCATCCGATCCGCGATGGGCAAATTGAATTTCGCCAGGTGGAATTTGCCTACCAGCCTGGGCGGCCGGTATTCCAGGGGCTGAACCTGACGATTGCGCCGGGCCAGCGGGTAGGGGTAGTTGGCTATTCTGGCTCAGGTAAATCCACCTTGATTAGCTTGCTGTTGCGCTGGTATGACGTGCAGCGGGGCGATATTTTGCTGGATGGCGTACCCATTACCCAGATGCAATTGGCCACGCTGCACCAGCAAATCAGCATGATTCCGCAAGAGCCTAGTTTATTTCACCGCTCTCTGAAGGAAAACATCCGCTATGCGCGCCCGGAGGCGAGCGACGCGGAAGTTATCGAGGCCGCCCGTCAGGCGCATGCGCATGAGTTTATTGCTCGCTTGCCACAGGGCTATGACACGATGGTGGGCGAACGTGGTGTATCTCTTTCGGGGGGGCAGCGCCAGCGCATTGCGATTGCCCGCGCCATGCTGCAAAACGCACCCGTGCTGATTTTGGATGAAGCGACCTCGGCGCTGGATTCACAAACCGAGCGGTGGATTCAACACAGCCTGGATAATCTGATGGCGAATAAAACGGTGCTGGTGGTGGCGCATCGGCTTTCGACCATTGCCCATCTTGATCGCATTTTGGTCTTTGCGCAGGGTGAGATTGTTGAAGATGGCGCCCATGCTGAGCTGCTGGCCCAAGGCGGGGTCTATGCTCAGCTCTGGGCGCATCAGTCCGGCGGCCTATTGCCCGATCAAGCCCCAACTGGTGAGCTGGCCTTGGCGCATGATTAATGCCTGCAATTACCACACCCTGTTGCGTGACTGTTGGGAACGCAACAGGGTGGCGGCGCTAAAGCTTTATTTGTTCTAATAAATCCATTGATATTTCTGGTGGAAATATTGGCACGCAGTTTGCTACAGAGTGGGTGACTGCAATTTCGCAGCCTTATTCAATCTGGAGATCAAACATGAGCGATATTCTGGCTAATCCTCCTCAGGGCCTCAGCGTGCATCCGATTGCAGGCCGCATCGGCGCAGAAATTCGAGGTATTCAACTCGGCGCAGACCTGCCGGCAGAAGTACAAAACTTTATTCGTGCTGCCTGGCTGAAATACAAGGTGATTTTCTTCCGTGGCCAACAGCATCTGGATGATGAGCAGCAAGAAGGCCTGGTGAGCCTATTTGGTCAGGCTGGGGTGCAGCACCCGACGGCACATACCAAGGCCGGCACCAAACTAATTTTGGAGCTTGATTCCAAGCGTGGCGGCCGGGCCAATTCTTGGCATACCGATGTTACTTTTGTGGATGCCTACCCGAAAGCGTCGATCCTGCGTGGGGTGACCATTCCGGCCGCGGGGGGCGATACCGTTTGGGCAAATACGCATACGGCCTATCAGGATTTAAGCCCTGAGCTGCAGCAGTTGGCCGAAAATCTATGGGCGGTGCATACCAATGAATACGACTATGCAGCCTACAAACCCAAAGCCACCGCCGAGGCGCTCAAGCAATATCAAGAAGTGTTCACTTCTACCGTGTATGAAACCGAACATCCCGTGGTGCATGTTCATCCCGAAACCGGCGAAAAGCATTTGCTCCTGGGGCATTTCTTCAAGAATTTTGTCGGCATCCCTGCCGGCGAAGGCCGCCGGATTTTTGAAGTGCTGCAAAACCATGTGATCCGACTGGAAAACACCGTACGCTGGCGCTGGCAGGAAGGTGATGTGGCCATTTGGGATAATCGCGCTACGCAGCATTACGCGATTGATGATTATGGCGATGCCCATCGCGTGGTGCGCCGGGTGACGGTCGACGGTGAAGCGCCATTTGCCGTCGATGGCTGCCGCAGCCATACCCGCTCGAAGGTCAGCAAAGGCCAGGCGGTGAATGACGAGTCTGCCGCTAACCAAACTGCGGCGTAATCGCGCGCGGGGTAACAGGGCCCCACACTGCAGAGTGTGGGGTAATTTTTATGTACCAGACCTATCCGCTTGAACCGCCCGCAGGTGTGCAATTGCAACTTCTAAGTCCGCAGATCGGCGCCCAGATCAGCGGCCTAGACCTAAGTCGGCTCGATCAGTACCAAATGACCTGGCTGCGTGGGGCTTTGTTGCGTCATCAGGTTTTGTTTTTCCGCGCCCAAGCACTTAGCTCCATTAGTTTGCAGCAGCTCGGGTTGGGCCTGGCTGGTGCACCCTATCGCCACCCCTTATTCAGCCCGAATACGAGTGAGGGTGTTGGCTACGAGTTAGACAGCCGGCAGGGCGTGCATCAATCTGCGCATTGGCATCCTGATGTACCCTTTGCTGCAACTCTGCCTGCTGTATCGATAGTGCAGGGGGTATCTGTTCCAGATCTTGGTGGCGATGGTGTTTGGGTTAATACGGCAGGGGGGTATTTAAGCTTGCCACTCAAATGGCAGTATCTGGTGCAGCAATTAGCCGGGATTCACCGCCGCGAGTTTGTCCAGGCAGGCCGCATACATAGCGCGCTGCACCCGCTGGTGCACCAGCACCCCGAAACGGGGGCTTACCATTTATTGCTGGGTGAATTCCTCACCAGCCTGCATGGGCTGGAGAGTACCACTGCCGCCAGTCTGCTCAATGAGTTGCAGGCCAGTGTCTTATTGCCCGAGTATCAAGTGCGCTGGCAGTGGCGTAATGATGATTTAGTGATTTGTGATAATCGCGCGACCATGCACCGCACCGAGGCGGACTACGGCGGGGCGATTCGCCATCTGCGCTGGCTGCCTTGCGGGCACTATCAACCCCAAGCGCTTAAGCCGAAAGCCAGTGGTTTTGAGGCTTTGCTGGCCTTCAAACCCGCCCATTAGTTTTATATCAAATAGATATAATTGATACATTTAATATTATTTATGGTTTGTTTTGGCCTTTGATAAGCTCATTGCGTCCACCACCGGAGACCCAACATGACCCTCAGACTTGGCGACATCGCCCCCGACTTTACGCAGCAATCAACCATTGGTGAAATTCGCTTCCACGAATGGGCTGGCCCGCACTGGGTCGTGCTGTTTTCACACCCGGCCGACTTCACCCCGGTCTGCACCACCGAGCTTGGCAAAACGGCCAAACTGGCGGGCGAATTTGCCCGGCGCAATGTAAAACCACTGGCGGTGAGTGTCGATCCGCTGGAATCACACCAGCAGTGGATTCAAGACATTAACGACACGCAATCCACGACGGTGAATTTTCCGATTCTGGCCGACGCTGACCGCAAAGTGGCTGAGCTGTACGACATGATTCATCCCAATTCATTGGTCAATGCCACCGTCAGAAGTGTGTTTATCATCGACCCTGAAAAGAAGATTCGCCTCACGCTGACCTATCCGGCGAGCACCGGGCGCAATTTCACTGAAATCTTGCGGGTCATTGATTCCTTGCAGCTGACCGATAGCCACAAAGTGGCTACTCCGGCCGACTGGCAAGAGGGTGATGAGGTAGTGATCGTGCCGTCTTTGCAAGATCCAGAAGAGATAGCCCGTCGTTTCCCGCAAGGCTATCGCGTCATCCGCCCCTATCTGCGCCTGACCCCGCAGCCAAATCGTTAATAGTGGAGCGGCTAGCTGAGTTGATACTACTGGCCGATATTGGGGCGTTGCCCTGGAGGTCAGCTAATCCGACCAGATGATCAACCAAATCGTAGTCATCAAACAGCCACATCGCTTGCATGCTTTGTCTCACTTTTGGTCTGGTCAGATGATTCCTGGCCATCACCTAAAGGCCTAGGCGCAGCACACAAAAACAAACCCCGGCGCTAGGCCGGGGTAGTTTTTCTATCTAACTACTGCTCAAACGCTTATCGCAAATCAAAGCGATCCAGTTCCATTACTTTGACCCAAGCAGCGGCGAAATCGTGCACGAATTTTTCCTGCGCGTCGGCGGCGGCATAGACTTCGGCGAGGGCCCGTAGCTGCGAATTTGAGCCAAACACCAGATCAACCACGGTGCCCGTCCATTTCAGTGCGCCGGTGCGGCGATCTTTGCCTTCCAGTACACCCGCGGTAGCGCTTGGCTGCCATTGGGTGCGCATATCGAGCAGGTTGACAAAGAAATCGGTGCTCAATACACCCGGCCGCGTGGTAAATACGCCATGCTGGCTGCCGCCGGTGTTGGCGTTCAGCACTCGCATGCCGCCTACCAATACCGTCATTTCCGGCGCGCTGAGCGTAAGCAATTGCGCTTTATCGATCAGCAATTCGGCCGCGACGTTTTCTAGCCCTGGCTGGGTGAAATTACGGAAACCATCGGCGCGTGGCTCTAGCACGGCGAAAGACTCCACATCGGTCTGCTCGGCGCTGGCGTCGGTCCGGCCCGGGGTGAACGGTACGCTGATGGTTACGCCGGCTTTGGCTGCGGCGGCTTCTACGGCAGCGGAGCCCGCCAGCACGATTAAATCGGCCAGCGAGATCTGCTTGCCACTGCTTTGCGCGGCGTTAAAGCGGTTGCGGATGTCTTCCAGTTGCGCCAACACTTGCGCCAGCTCTGGTGGGTTATTCACGGCCCAGTCTTTTTGCGGGGCGAGGCGAATCCGTGCGCCATTGGCGCCACCGCGCTTATCGCTGCCGCGGAATGTGGCGGCGGCGGCCCAGGCGGTGTTCACCAGCTGGCTAATGCTCAAATTATTGGCCAGCACTTGGGTTTTCAGCACGGCAATATCGGCGGCGTCGACCAGTGGATGATTGACGGCAGGTACAGGGTCTTGCCAGATTAGCTCTTCTTGCGGCACCAATTTACCCAAATATCGGCTGCGCGGGCCCAAATCGCGGTGGGTGAGCTTAAACCACGCGCGGGCAAAGGCATCGGCAAAGGCGGCTGGGTCTTGATGGAAACGGCGCGAGATTTTTTCGTAAGCCGGATCAAAGCGTAGCGACAAATCAGCCGTGGTCATCATCGGCGGATGCTTGATGCTTGGATCATGCGCGTCGGGAATCAGATGTTCCGGTTTACAGTTTTTCGGCGTCCATTGATGCGCGCCGGCGGGGCTCTTGGTTAGCTCCCACTCGTAGCCAAACAGCATGTCAAAGTAGCCGTTATCCCAGGTAGTTGGGTTTGGTTTCCAGGCGCCTTCAATGCCACTGGTGGTGGTATGGATGCCTTTGCCGCTGCCCAGCTGATTAATCCAGCCCAAGCCTTGTGCTTCTAGTGGTGCGGCTTCGGGCTCTGGGCCGACAAGTTTCGGGTCGCCCGCGCCATGGGCTTTACCAAAGGTGTGGCCACCGGCCACCAGCGCCACGGTTTCTTCATCATTCATCGCCATGCGGCCAAAGGTTTCGCGCACATCGCGGCCCGAGGCCACAGGGTCTGGCTTGCCATCCGGGCCTTCAGGGTTAACATAAATCAGGCCCATCTGGACTGCGGCGAGTGGGTTTTCGAGTTGGCGTTCGCCCGAGTAGCGGCTATTGGGCTGATCGCTGGTGGCAAGCCAGGCTTTTTCCATCCCCCAATAAATATCTTCTTCCGGCGCCCAGATATCGGCGCGGCCACCGGCAAAGCCAAAGGTTTTAAAGCCCATCGATTCCAGCGCCACATTACCGGCCAAGATCATCAGATCGGCCCACGATAATTTGCGCCCGTATTTTTGTTTGATTGGCCATAGCAGGCGGCGAGCTTTATCCAGATTGCCGTTATCCGGCCAGCTATTGAGTGGCGCAAAGCGCTGGTTGCCGGTGCCGGCACCACCGCGACCATCATGAATGCGATAAGTGCCGGCTGAGTGCCAGGCCATGCGGATCATCAGCCCGCCATAGTGGCCCCAATCGGCAGGCCACCAATCTTGTGAATCGGTCATCAGGGCTTTCAGATCGGCCACGACGGCATCTAGATCCAGGGTTTTAAATTCGGCCGCGTAGTCAAAATCAGCGCCCATCGGGTCTGATTCGGCGCCGTGCTGATGCAGGATGCTCAGGCGCAGTTGTTCAGGCCACCAGCTGGCATTGGTCGGGGCTGCAACTTTGGCTTGTGGCGCGGCGGCAGCGGCAAACGGGCATTTGCTAACAGAAGACATGGTGACACTCCTTGTGGGTGAAATTCAGGATGGCTTTACTGTAGTCCTCGGCAATCGATTGATCTAATTGCATTTCATAATGGAATCGATAGCTATTCTCGCAAGGCGGGATGACAACTGACTTGCAGCAGCCTGCCATCGCGATGGGCGCAATCCATTTCGCTGGACTACGCCCCGCGGCAAAAGTGCCCATGGTGTCGCTGGTTTTTTTCTATTGCATGGCGCGCTGCGGTGCTGCTTCGCGCGCGAGCCAACTGCCAACGCTCTCGCCACCGCGCGGCCGGGCCGTTAGTGGGGTGTGGCTTAATTGTGATTCGGGCGGGCAGCCAGCCACCTGCGTGAGCCAGCTGCGATAGCAATACTCGGCCACCCGATGCAGGCGGGCGACTTTTTCATCGAGCTTAAACTGCATTTCAGCCCAGCTTTGCACCGAGGGCAGATGCTGATAGGCGCGAATTTGCTCTGCGCCTTCTTCGCACCAGGCGGCGATACTCTCGGCGGTGACTTCCAGATGCGATTGCAAAGCCAGATGCGGGCCGTAGGCAAAGCCTTTATTCATGCAATGCGTGCCAAATAGCACCCGTTTGGCGCCACGCGGAATGGCAAAAGTCTCGAAATGCCAGTGGAAAATCTCGATTTCCCGCTGTGGCCCCAACCAGTGGTGCGCCTCGCTAAAACGGGTGAGCAATACCTTGCCCCAGCCAATCTGCGGCACGCTATTGCGCCGCACGCTGGCGCCCAGCGCCCGGGCCAGCATCTGGCCGCCAAAACAATGCCCCAGAATCGGGCATTGCCGCGCCAGCGCATCTTGCAGTAATTGATCTTCGCGGCGTAGCCAGCTGTAGCCGTCATTGGCGCTGGCATTGCTGCCCAAGAGCACAATGCCGCTAAATTCGGCCGCTTTGCTAGGCGGGGTATCGCCCTCATCGATAGCAAATATGCGGTATGGCAGCGCATACCGGTCGAGGTATTGCTGTAAAAAACCTGGGCCTTGGTTGCGCTCGTGTTGGCAGATGGCGATGGGTCGCATCGGTTTGCTCCGTGGTTGAACACCTCGGCAGCCTAGGCCGCGCCCTGCAAAAGCGGTGCAAAAAAACCGTCTTGCCCCATTAAGAGCGCATAAAAATCGCCATCCGCCGTCGCAATACGGGGTGTGGCGGGCGATTTTTATACTTTTTTTATATCGCGCAACTGCCTTTTTGCACCGATTTTACCCGCCGATTCTTACAGTGACAGCGTCCGCAGTGCCGTGGGGGTGCTGCGTTTTGCAAGGTGATTCTGATGTCTGATCTTGATTGTCTGTTGCTGGCCTTTGCCTTGAATCTGGCGATTTACGGGCTGCTGCAGTTGTGCCGACGCACGGGAGGTACCGCATGTTAAGCATGTTGTGGGTGGCCGCAGGCCTCGCGCTGGCCTTGCTGGGGCTGTTGTTGTATGTGCTATTTAACCCGGAGCGTTTTTAAATGACCGCCAATGCTTTTTTTCAGCTGGCGCTGTATCTGGGCGTCTTGATTTTACTGGCGATGCCGCTCAGCCGCTGGCTGACGCGGGTTATGGCCGGCGATATTCCCCGCGTGTTGCGGCCGGTGCAATGGCTGGAGCACGGGCTGTATCGGCTGGCTGGGGTAGAGCCTAAACAAGAGCAACACTGGCTGGCCTATGCGCTGGGGCTGCTGCTATTCAATGTACTGGGTTTTCTGGCTCTGTATGCCTTGCAGCGTGCGCAGGGCGTGCTGCCGCTCAACCCACAGGCCTTTGGCGCGGTGAGTAGCGATTCGGCCCTCAATACCGCGATTTCCTTTGTCACCAATACCAACTGGCAGGGCTATGGCGGCGAAAGCACCATGAGCTACCTCACCCAGATGCTGGGGCTGGCGGTGCAGAATTTCGTGTCGGCCGCCACGGGGCTGGCGGTGGCGGTGGCGCTGATTCGGGGTTTTGCCCGCAAATCGGTGCGCACGATTGGCAATTTCTGGGTCGATTTGACCCGCAGTACTTTGTATATCTTGCTGCCGCTGTCGCTGCTGCTGTCGCTGGCGCTGGTGAGCCAGGGCGTAATCCAGAACTTCAAGCCTTACCAAAGTGCCCGCCTGCTCGAAGCGCAAAGCTATAGCCAGCCTAAGCTCGATGCCGCTGGCCAGGCCATGAAAGACGCGCAAGGCCAAGCGGTACTGGAAAGCGTGTCAACCCAGACTCAAACCCTGCCGATGGGCCCGGTGGCCTCGCAAGAAGCGATCAAGCTGCTGGGCACCAATGGCGGTGGTTTTTTCAATGCCAACTCGGCCCACCCCTACGAAAACCCAACGCCGTTGAGTAATTTCCTGCAAATGCTGGCGATTTTCCTGATTCCGGCGGCGCTGGTGCTCAGTTTTGGCCAGCAGGTGGGCGATCGCCGGCAGGGCTGGACGATCTTGGCTGCGATGACGGTGCTGTTTGTGCTGGCCTATGGCGTGCTGGTGGCGGCGGAGCAGGCCGGTAATCCGCGCTGGGCCACGCTGGGCCTTGATCAGCTGGTGAATCTGGAAGGCAAGGAAGCGCGCTTTGGCATTGTGGCCAGTAGCCTGTTTGCCACCATCACGACCGCCGCGTCTTGCGGGGCGGTGAATGCCATGCACGCCTCATTCACGCCGCTGGGCGGCATGATCCCCACGCTGTTGATGCAGCTGGGCGAGGTGGTGTTTGGCGGGGTGGGCGCGGGTTTGTACGGCATGCTGGTGTTTGCCTTGCTGGCGGTGTTTATCGCCGGGCTGATGGTGGGCCGCACGCCGGAATACCTGGGCAAAAAAATCGAAAGCTTCGAGATGAAAATGACCGCGCTGGTGATTCTGGTCACGCCGCTGTTGGTGCTCTTGGGCACCGCGCTGGCGGTATCGCTGGCCAGTGGCCGGGCCGGCATTTTCAACCCCGGCGCGCATGGCTTTAGCGAAGTGCTGTATGCGCTCTCGAGTGCGGCCAATAACAATGGCTCGGCCTTTGCCGGCCTCTCGGCCAATACCCCGTTTTATAACTTCCTGCTTGGGGCGGCGATGTGGCTGGGGCGCTTTGCGGTGATCGTGCCGGTGCTGGCCATGGCCGGCGCGCTGGCCGCCAAGCCGCGACTGCCGGTGAATGCCGGCACGCTGCCCACGCATGGCCCGCTGTTTGTCGGGTTGTTGGTGGGGGCGGTGTTGCTGGTGGGCTTGCTCAATTACATCCCGGCCTTGGCGCTGGGGCCGATTGTGGAGCATCTGCAGCTGTGGCAGGTGGCGCACTAAGCTGCTTGTTAAGAATACCTAGGTGGGTATGGCTATCAAAATCTCATCAATATTGAGCTTGATGGCTATACCCCGAGAAAGAATCAGAAAAAGGATTTGACGATGTCACAAAGTCAATCACTGCTGGACCCCGCGCTGGTCAAGCCTGCGCTGTGGGCTGCTGTGACCAAACTCGCACCACAAGTACAGTGGCGCAATCCGGTGATGCTGGTGGTGTATGTGGGCGCGTGGTTCACCAGCGCGCTGTGGGTGCAAGCCTGCTTGGGTCAGGGCGATGCGCCGGCCGGACTGATTGCCGCCATTAGCCTGTGGCTGTGGTTTACCGTGCTGTTTGCCAATTTTGCTGAAGCACTGGCCGAAGGACGCAGTAAAGCGCAGGCCGCCAGCCTGCGCAGCACCAAGAAAAACGTGCTGGCACGCAAGCTGAAAACCCCTGATCCCGATGCCAGCCCCGAAATCACCGATAGCGCCAGCCTGCGCAAAGGCGATCTCTTGCTGATTTTGGCTGGGGATGTGGTGCCGGCCGATGGCGAAGTGCTGGTCGGGGTGGCCTCGGTCGATGAATCTGCCATTACCGGTGAATCGGCTCCCGTAATCCGCGAAGCGGGGGGGGATTTTTCGGCGATTACTGGCGGTACGCGGGTGCTTTCCGATTGGGTGGTGGCGCGCGTCACGGCCAACCCCGGCGAGGCCTTTCTCGATCGGATGATCGCCATGGTGGAAGGCGCCAAACGCCAGAAAACCCCGAATGAAATCGCCCTCACCATCTTGCTGGTGGCGCTGACGATTGTGTTTCTGGTGGTGACCATCACGCTGCTGCCGTTTTCGCAATTTAGCGTGGCGGCGGCGGGCAGTGGCCAGCCGGTGTCGCTCACCGTGCTGGTGGCGCTGTTGGTGTGTCTGATCCCGACCACGATTGGCGGCTTGCTGTCGGCGATTGGTGTGGCCGGGATGAGCCGGATGCTGGGCGCCAATGTGATTGCCACCTCGGGCCGCGCGGTGGAAGCGGCGGGCGATGTGGATGTCTTGCTGCTGGATAAAACCGGCACCATCACGCTGGGTAATCGCCAGGCGGTGCAGTTTATCCCTGCGGCTGGGGTGAGCGAAGAAGCGCTGGCCGATGCGGCGCAATTTGCTTCGCTAGCCGATGAGACGCCAGAAGGGCGCAGCATCGTGGTCTTGGCCAAACAGCGCTTTAATCTGCGCGAGCGGCAGCTGGAGCAACATCAGGTCAGCTTTATTCCGTTCACCGCACAAACGCGCATGAGTGGCGTGGATGTGGATGAGCGGGAAATCCGCAAGGGCGCGGTGGATGCGATTCGTCAGTATGTGCTGGCCGCTGGGCAGGATTTTCCGGCCAGCGTCGCCAAACAGGCTGACGAAGTGGCGCGCCGTGGTGCCACCCCGCTCTTGGTGGCAGAAAACCAGCGCGTGCTGGGCGTGATTGAGCTCAAAGACATCGTGAAAGGCGGCATTAAAGAGCGCTTTGCCGAGCTGCGGGCGATGGGGATCAAAACGGTGATGATCACCGGGGATAACCCGCTCACCGCCGCGGCCATTGCCGCCGAAGCCGGCGTGGATGATTTTCTGGCCGAAGCCACGCCGGAGGCCAAGCTGGCGCTGATTCGCCAGACGCAGGCCGAAGGCAAACTGGTGGCGATGACCGGCGATGGCACCAATGATGCGCCCGCCTTGGCGCAGGCCGATGTGGCGGTGGCGATGAATACCGGTACGCAGGCGGCCAAAGAGGCCGGGAATATGGTGGATCTGGATTCCAACCCGACCAAGCTGATCGAGATTGTGGAGATCGGCAAGCAGATGCTGATGACCCGCGGCGCGCTGACCACTTTCTCGGTCTCGAACGACGTGGCCAAGTATTTCGCGATTATTCCGGCTGCCTTTGCCAGCACTTATCCGCAATTGAATGCGCTCAATGTCATGGGGCTCACCAGCCCAGCCTCGGCGATTTTGTCGGCGGTGATTTTCAATGCGCTGATTATCGTGGTGCTGATTCCGCTGGCGCTGCGTGGCGTGCGTTATCAGGCGCAAAGCGCGGCGCAGCTCCTGCGCAGCAATCTGCTGATTTATGGTCTGGGCGGTTTGCTAGTGCCGTTTGTTGGGATCAAGCTCATTGATGTATTGCTCACCGTGCTTGGTCTGGTTTGATTTATAGCGTTATACCGGGGTGGGGTATCTGCCCCGCAAGGAGTTCACAGATGTCGCAATCATTGTCGCAACAATTTCGCCCTGCGCTGGCGCTGTTGCTGGGTCTCACGATCATCACCGGCGTGGTGTACCCGGCGCTGACCACGGGCCTGGCGCAAGCCATTTGGCCATGGCAAGCCAATGGCAGCTTGCTGCAGCGCGATGGCCAGGTGGCGGGCTCGGCGCTGATCGGGCAGGCTTTTAGCGGGCCACGGTATTTCTGGTCGCGCCCTTCGGCCACGGCCACCTTGGCCTACAACGGGCTGGCTTCGGGCGGCTCGAATCTGGGCCCGACGAATCCGGCCTTGCAACAACAAGTGAGCGAGCGCGCCGCCGCGCTGCGGGCCGCACATCCGGGGCAAAGCGCACCGGTACCGCTGGATTTGGTGACCACTTCGGCCTCTGGCCTGGATCCGCACATTAGCCCGGCGGCGGCGACCTATCAGCTGGAACGGGTGGCGGCGGCGCGGCATCTGCCGGTGGAGACGGTAGCGCGGCTGGTCAAACAGCATACCCGCAGCGCACAATGGGGCATTCTGGGCGAGCCGGTGGTAAATGTGCTGGCCCTTAATTTAGCTTTGGATGAATTGCCGCAATGAGTAACCCGGCCCGCCCTGATCCCGATGCCTTGCTGGCGCAGCTGCAGCGTGAAGAAGCCCACGCGGCCCGCGGCCGGCTGAAGATTTTTTTTGGGGCCTGCGCCGGCGTGGGCAAAACTTTTGCCATGCTCAATGCCGCACGCGCCCGCCAGCAGGCCGGCGTGTCGGTGCTGATTGGTGTGGTAGAAACCCATGGCCGGCAGGAAACCGAAGCCCAGCTCCTGGATTTGCCGCTGCTGCCGCGGCGGGTGGTTGAGTATCAGGGCCGGCAGCTGAGCGAGTTTGATCTGGATGCGGCTTTGCAGGCCGCGCCACAGCTGATGCTGATTGATGAATTCGCCCACGCCAATCTGCCCGGCAGCCGCCATGCCAAGCGCTGGCAAGATGTGGAAGAGCTGCTGGCGGCGGGGATTGATGTCTACACCACGCTCAATGTGCAGCATCTGGAAAGCCTCAATGACATCGTGGGGCAGATTACCGGCATTGTGGTGCGTGAAACAGTACCCGATAAGGTGTTTGACGCCGCCAACGAAGTCACGCTGGTGGATTTACCGCCCGAAGAGCTGCTGGATCGGCTGGCGGCCGGCAAAGTGTACCTAGGCGCACAGGCCGAGCGTGCCGCGCAGCATTTTTTCCGCAAAGGCAATCTGCTAGCGCTACGCGAGCTGGCCTTGCGCCGCACCGCGGATCGGGTGGATGCGCAAATGCGCGCTTATCGCGCCGATCAGGCGATTCAGCCGGTGTGGCAGGCGCGCGAACGGCTCTTGGTCTGCGTAGGCCCGGGCGCGGCGGGGGAAAAACTGGTGCGCAGCGCTGCCCGGCTCGCTGCCAGCCTGCATGCCGATTGGCTGGCCGTGTATGTCGAAACCCCGGCGCTCTTGCAGCACAGCAAAGGTCAGCGCGAGCGCGTGCTGGCCAGCTTGCGCTTGGCGCAGGAATTAGGCGCCGAAACCTCGGTCTTGGCCGGCTCCAGCTTAGTGACCACGCTGCTGGCGTATGCGCGTAGCCGCAATGTGTCCAAGCTGGTGCTGGGGCGGCCCCATGCGCGCCATTGGCGTACGCTGTGGCGGCGCTCGCTCTCCGAGCGTTTGGCCGAGGCCACGCCGGATATTGATGTGTATGTGGTGGCCGAAGACCCACTGCGGCCGGGCGAGCGTCCGCAAGCGCCGCAGCCGTTTTATGCCCCAGTGCCCACCCGTTCACGCTGGACTGGCTACGCTGGCGCGCTGGGCGCGTGTTGCCTGACGACATTGCTGAGCTTGCCCTTATTGCATGTGTTTGATCCGGCCAATGTCGTCATCGTTTTTTTGCTGGCGGTGGTGCTGGTGGCCATCCGCTGGGGGCGCGGGCCGGGAATGGCTGCGTCGATCTTGAGTGTTTTGACCTTTGATTTCTTTTTTGTGGCGCCCAAGCTCTCGTTCACGGTTAGCGATACCCAGTATCTGTTTACCTTTGTGTTGATGCTGGTGGTGGCGCTGGTAATTAGCCAGCTGGCGGCGCGGCTGCGCTTTGAAGCGCAAGTGGCCACTTATCGCGAGCGTCGGACTCGGGCGCTGTATGAGCTGGGGCGTGAGCTGGCTTCGGCGCTGACCAGTGCCAGCGTGGTGGAAATTGGCCAGCGTAAATTGGCCGAATTATTCGGCGGGCAAAGCCTCTTGCTGCTGCCAGATGCCAGCGATGAGCTGCAGGCAGCGGGCGAGCTGGGCGAGTTTGATCCGGGCTTGGCCGATTGGGTGTTTCGGCAGGGCGAGCCCGCCGGCTGGAGTACCCGCACCTTGCCGGCGGCCAAAGCGCTGTATCTGCCGCTCAAAGCGCCGATGCGCTTGCGTGGCGTGTTGGCCCTGCAGCCGGGTGAGGCCGAATTATTAGCCAGCCCCGAGCAGCAGCGCTTGCTGGAAACCTGCGCTAGCCAGATCGCGGTGTCGCTCGAGCGTGTGCATTATGTGGAAGTAGCGCAGGATGCGATTGTAGCGATGGAGGGCGAGCGCTTGCGCAATAGCGTGCTGGCGGCCGTGTCGCATGATTTGCGTACGCCGCTTACGCGCTTGTCGGGTTTGGTGAGCCTATTGCAGGCAGGAGAAGGGCTGCAGGCGGGGGACGGCGCGCCAGCAGGGGGCGGCATTCACTCTGCCGCTGCCGAGCCCGCCTTGCGGCTCAGCGCCGAGCAACAGCGGCAGACCTTGGCCACGCTGGCCGATGAAGTACAGCGCATGAATCAGCTGGTGCTCAATCTGCTTGAAATGGCGCGGCTGCAATCGGGCGTGGTGCTGCAGCTGGAATGGCATGTGCTCGAAGAAGTGATCGGCAGTGCGGTGCGTGCTTGTGCCAGCCAACTGGCCGGGCACCAGCTGCAGATTCAGCTGCCTCCGGATTTGCCGCTGGTGGAGTACGATGTGGTGCTGATCGAGCGGGTGCTGGTCAATTGGCTGGAAAATGCCGCCAAATACACGCCGGCCGGCAGCACGCTGCTGCTCAGCGCTCACACCGATGCGGACACTTTATGCGTGCGTTTGCGCGATAATGGCCCCGGCTTACCGCCCGGCGCGGCCGAACGCTTGTTTGATAAATTTACCCGTGGCCATGCCGAATCGGCCACGCCCGGCGTGGGGCTGGGGCTAGCGATTTGTCGGGCGATTATTGAGGCCCACCATGGTCAGATCAGCGCGCGCAATGTCAGCCCGCAGGGCGCCGAATTTGAATTTCGTCTGCCGCGGCGGCCGCCACCGGCGCTGACCCTTGAGCCGCCGCTCCCGCTACAACCTTGAGAATCAGGCATGACCGAATTAAGTCCCAGCATTGTGCTGGTGGAAGACGATCCGCCGATCCGGCGTTTTTTGCAAACCACGCTGGAGCTGGCGGGCTGGCAGGTGCATGTGGCCGAAACTGGCCAGCGCGCGCTGATCACCATCGCTAGCCGGCAGCCGGATCTGGTGATTCTGGATTTGGGTCTACCCGATCTGGATGGGCTGGAAGTGATCCGCCGCGTGCGTGAATGGTCGTCGATCCCTTTGCTGGTGCTATCGGCGCGGGCGCAAGAGGGCGAAAAAGTCGCCGCGCTGGATGCCGGCGCCGATGATTATCTGACCAAGCCATTTGGCGTGGATGAATGTCTGGCCCGCATTCGGGTTTTGTTGCGCCGTCATGCCGGGCAAAGCGCCAAAGCGGCGCAGATTTTTCAGTTTGGTGATGTCAGTGTGGATCTGGTGCAGCGGCAAGTGAGCAAAGCCGGGCAGGCCATCCACCTCACCCCGATTGAATACCGGCTGCTCAGTACCTTGATTCGCCATGCCGGCAAAGTGCTGACTCACCGCGAACTACTGCGCGAGGTGTGGGGGCCCAATCACAGCGAATCCAGCCAGTATCTGCGCGTGTATATGGGGCATTTACGGCAAAAGCTGGAGCATGATCCGGCTCTGCCAACTTATCTACTTACCGAAACCGGTGTCGGCTATCGCTTGCTGGTTTGACTGGTGGTGCTTGGGTATTGCTCTGTAGCCATTTATTTTATTGATCTGCAGAGCAATACCTCGCTTAGCTTAACGATCGTCGCTGATCGCTAGCCATTCATACAGCGTACGGCCATCGTGCAACACCCAGCGCTGCTGCGCCGGCTGATCTTCCGGATCGCTCACAACCCAGCCCGTAAGCTCTGCTGGCAAGCCTGTACATTGCGCCAGTTTGAGCTGCAAGGCGCGCAAACCATTGGCCGCGGGGGCTGCCACTTTGCCGCTGAGGGCGCAGCTGCTGCCGCTGGCCGCGCTAATCTCACCTTGCACATTCAGCTGCCACGCCAGATTTTGCCCCTTGTATTGAGCGATATATCGCCCGGCAGCCAGATCGCTGGCGGGTAGGCTTGCCCCTTGCTCTAGGCTGAACTGCAGCGCAGCCGTACCGCTGGTGGCCGGAATACGTTGCCATTGCCCCGCCTGCTGCTGGTACAGCGCCGTGGTATTAGCTGCGGCATCTTGCAACAGTAGCGCGCGGCTGCCATCGCTAAGGCTGAAATACAGCCCCATTTGCAGCTGTTCATCCTCACCCACGCTCACCCGGTATTGACCGGCTGGCAGATTGGGTACGGTGAGTTGCGGGGCTGGGCTAGCAGTGGCACTCGGGGTGCTGCTACTGCCGCCACACGCGCTTAGTAATAAGCTGAGTGCGGTTAGCCCGAGCATGAGCGGGGTACGATAGGGCTGCAATTTCCACATCGGCTGGCCCCCGCTCATTGGAATAACTCGCGCAGACGCAAGCGCAACCAGGTTTGCGCTTGGGGGCGATGCTCAAAACCCACCTGCATGGCGGTGACGGCAATCTGGTTTTGTACCACGGCCGATTCGTCTTCCTGCTGCTGGGCGCTGGCTGGCGTGCTGACCGGGCTGATGGTAACGCCAGGGAAATGATAGTTGCCCAGACCGTAGGCTTTGGCCGCCGGATCATTGCCAAGGTCTTCCACAAATTTGAGCGCATACAGGTTGTAGCTGCCAAATTTGGCAAAACGCCAGCTAGGTTTGCTGAGCTCTTTAGGGAAATTCACATTCAGCGCCAGACCCGCGGGCAACAGTGGGCCGCTACCGGCCTTGGCTTGCAGCTGGTTGAGCAGGGTGAGGCTCAGTTGCGCGACGGTGCTCGAGAGTGGGTTGGCCAGATTGGTGTTGTCGGTGGTGTTGCTATCGGCGCTTAGTGCAATCGCGGCAAGGCCACGGGCAGCGGCAAACTGGGCATTGCTAACCGTGCCCGAGCTATTAACGATGCTGCCTACGTTCTGGCCTTCATTCGGGCCGGAGAGCACCAGATCCGGGGCTTTATTCCAGCGTTTCATTGCCAGCACATCCAGCCCATACATGGTGGCCATAATCGGCGTTCCATTCACATAGTGGTAGTCGCCATTGGTAAAGCCCGCCTTGCTCATTTTCCCTACGGCTGGCTCACCGGCGCTGGCGGCGCCATTGAGGCAGCCACCGGTTTTCGGATCGGCATTGCTGGTCGAGAGCGGGGTGAGCGGGGTGAGGAATTTTGCCGCCGCCCCCATGCCGCTTTGGCCGGTACATGGTACCGAGACGATGACATCATGGCCTTTGGCTTTGAGCGCTTCATACAGCGCTTTCAGATTGCTGGTGAGGCCATCGTCATTGGTTAAGACAATATTGAGGGCAAAGCTGGGGCTGGCCAACGCTATGGCGAGGCTGCCTAGCAGCAAGGAAGAGCGAGTCATGCAAGTGTCTCCGTGGAAAAGTGTCGCCATGAAAACATACGAAGATGTATGTTTTGTGACCATGGCATAAATTCGCCGCGACCAAGGCTGACTCGTGGTTGACGCGGCGTAGGTGGGTTGTAACAATGCCGCCATGTCTAGTCTGCAACCTCGCGCGCAAGCCACTCAGCTGGCGCTACTGCGCGCTACCGAAACCCTCCTGGCCACCGAAGGCTATGCGGCCTGGAGCGAAGATGCGATTTGCCAGCGCACGCAACTGAGCCGTGGCGCTTTGCGCTATCACTTTCCGGCTGGCCGCTATCAACTCTTAACCGCCTTTGCCCGCTGGGTGGTGGATGGCCAGGCTGAGCGCCTCGCGCCACTGGCTGGGCTGGATGTGCGCAGCCGGTTGTATCTGGTGCTGTATAGCCTCAGCAGCCAAGCGCCTTCGAATGCCACCCGCGCTTTGCTGGAGCTGTGGATGGCCGCCCGCGGCGATGCCCAGCTGCAGGCCGCGCTGGCGCCGCTGATGCAGGAAGCCGAGCAGCAATTACTGGCCGAACAGCCGGCCGATGAGCCCGAATTATTAGCGCTGCGCTTGCTGATGCATGGCGCTGCGCTGCAGGCTTTTCAGCCCGAAACGCGGCCCGAGGCGGTGATGGCGGCGCTGCGCTGGCTGTTGGCGCAATTGCCGGTGCCGCTGGGCTTGAGCGAAATTTTGCAGGCGCTCAATCAGCAGCGGCAGGGCGGCGACGCGGCGAGTGACTCGCGCAAATAGAACAATCGTTCTATAATGGTGGCATTGCTTGCTGTGATGAGGTTTTGCCATGTTCAGTCGTTTGCTGGGCCCTTGGCCCTGTTCGCCCGAGATGCCGCCGCAGCCGGTGCCCCTGATGGGGGTGCGGGTGCCGGCCGGTTTTCCGTCGCCGGCCGAAGATTGGGCCGAAGAGCGGGTCGATTTCAATCAGCGCTTTATCCGCCATCCGGAAGCGACGTTTTTCTTTACCGTGGATGGCGACAGTATGCAGGGGCCGGATCCGGCGCGCAGCATTGCCCACGGCGCCTTGCTGGTGGTGGATCGGGCGCTGGAAGCTCGCCACGGCGATGTGGTGGTGGCGGTGCTGGATGGCGATTTCACCGTCAAGCGGCTCTTTATGCGCAATGGCCATCTGGCGCTGGTGCCGGAAAACCCCGCTTATCCTTCGCTGGTGCTGCAAGAAGGGCAAAGCCTGGAAGTCTGGGGTGTGGTGATTGGCTGCTATCAGGCGTTTCGCCAAGATGTTCGCCCTCGTCGACGTCAATAATTTTTATGTGAGCTGCCAGCGGGTTTTTCAGCCCGAGCTGGAAGGCCGCCCGGTGGTGGTGCTGTCGAATAACGACGGCTGCATTGTCTCGCGCAGCAATGAAGTGAAAGCGCTGGGCCTGAATATGGCCGCGCCCTGGCACGAATTGCAGGCGCTGGCTCGCCAGCATGGCATTGTGGCCCTTAGCAGCAATTACGCTCTGTATGCTGATATGAGCGCGCGGGTGATGCAGCTGTTGGGGCAGATGGCGCCGCAGCAGGAAATCTACAGCATCGATGAGTGTTTTCTGGGCTTGCAGGGCATGGCGATCGATAGCGCGGCCTTTGGTCAGCAGATTCGCCAGCGGGTGCGCCAGTATACCGGACTGCCGGTCTGCGTGGGCTTTGCCCCTAGCAAAACGCTGGCCAAGCTCTGCAATGCCTGGGCCAAACGGCGGCCCGAGCTCAATGGCGTGTGCGATTGGCGCACATTGGCACCCGCGCAGCGGCAGGCGTGGCTGGCGGCCACGCCGGTGGATGAAGTCTGGGGTATTGGTCGCCAGCTCTCGCAGCGATTGGCTTTGCGGCATATACACACCGTGCTGGATTTGCAGCAAGCCAGTGCCAGCAAGCTGCGGGCCGAGTTTGGCCTGCCGGTGGCGCGCACGGTGCAAGAGCTGAATGGCCTCAGTTGCCTGCCCTTAAGCGCGGTGGCCGATAAGCAGCAAATCCTTTGCAGCCGCTCCTTTGGCCGGCCGGTATATAGCCAGCAGGAATTAGCCGAGGCGATTAGCACTTATCTGGCCCGCGCGGCCGAAAAACTGCGCCGGCAGCAGTCGGCCGCGGGCAGCATCGGGCTGTTTATCCGCACGAATCCCTTTCGCGCCGAGGCGCCGCAGTATCGCCGGCATCTGGTGTTTCCGTTGGCGCAGGCCAGCGATGACACCGTGCAGCTAACGCGGGTGGCGCTGTGGCTGCTGGCGCGGCTGTATCAGCCCGGCTATGCCTACGCTAAGGCGGGGGTGATTTTGAGCGATTTGTGCCCGCGCCAGGCGGTGCAGGGGCATTTGTTTGCCGCCAGCGCCGATCCGCTGCGCCGCGCGGGGCTCAATGCCACGCTGGATCAGATTAACCAGCGCTTTGGCCGTGGCCGCATCCGGCTGGCCAGCTGTGGTGGCCAGCAGCCGGGCTGGAGTATGCGCCAGCTGCGCCGCTCGCCCAGCTGGACCACCCGCTGGGAAGATTTGCCCACCGCCTATGCGCGTTAAGCTGAAATGAGACTGACATTGCCGCGATAAATCGTTAAGATCAATCCCTGTGCCGGCCACGGCTGGATCTGCCGTAGTGTTCAAAAATCAACAGGGGTATCGCGATGCAAGCAAAATTGATGATGGGTTTGCTAGGTATACTGGCTACCGGTATGACACTAGCCAAGCCTTTGGTGGTGTGTACCGAAGCCAGCCCTGATGGCTTTGATGTGGTGCAATACAACTCGCTGACCAACACCAATGCGGCAGCCGATCCGATCTTTAACCGGCTGCTGGAATTTGACCCGGCCAGCGGCAAATTACTGCCGAGCCTGGCGCAAAGCTGGCAGGTGAGCAGCGATAACCGCCAATACACCTTCAAGCTGCGCCGCAATGTGGCGTTTCAGCGCACCGATTATTTCAGCCCCAGCCGGCCGCTGAATGCCGATGATGTGCTGTTTAGTTTTCAGCGCATGCTCGACCCCAATCACCCCTGGTATGGTACGGCGGTCAGTGGCTATCCGCACGCCAAATCGTTTCAGCTCGATAAGCTGATTAGCGAGATCCGCAAGCTCGACGATTACACCGTGCAATTTACCTTGAGCGAGCCCAATGCCACCTTCTTGCCGCTCTTGAGCATGGGCTTTGCCTCGATCTACTCGGCGCAATACGCCGCCCAGCTCGAAGCCGCTGGCGCGCAAAAAGACCTCAATAGCAAACCGATCGGCACCGGCCCATTTGCACTGAAAAGCTATCAAAAAGACGCGGTGATCCGCTATGACGCGCATCCGGCCTACTGGGCCGGTAAACCCAAGGCCGACAAGCTGATTTACGCCATCACCCCCGATCCGGTGGTACGGGTGCAAAAAGTAAAAGCGGGTGAGTGTGATCTGGCGCTGGGGCCCAAGCCGCAAGAGCTGATTGCCGCCAAGAATGATCCCAAGCTCAAAGTACTGAGCACGCCGATGTTTGGCACTGGCTTTGTCGCCATCAATACCAGCCACCCGCCGCTGGATAAAGTTGCCGTGCGGCAAGCGCTGAATCTGGCGTTTGATCGCAATACCTATCTGGCCCGTGTCTTTGAAGGCACCGCCACCGCCGCGCTGGGCGTGTATCCGCCTACCACCTGGAGCTATCTGCCGCCCAAACAAAGCGGCCGCAACGTTGCCAAGGCGCGCCAGCTGTTAAAACAGGCCGGCCTGCCCAATGGCTTTAGCACCACGATTTGGGTACGCCCCAATGGCAGCACGCTCAATCCCAACCCCAAAGCGGGCGCCGAGCTGCTGCAAGCCGATCTGGCGCAAATCGGGGTGAAAGCCGAGATCAAAACCATCGAATGGGGTGAGCTCATCAAGCGCGCCAAGGCCGGCGAACACGATCTGCTGTTTATGGGCTGGAGTGGTGACAACGGCGACCCGGATAACTTCCTCACCCCGCAATTTGCCTGCGCCTCGGTCGAATCGGGCCTCAATTTTGCCCGCTATTGCGATAAGGCCCTCGATGGCGCCATTCAGGCGGGGCGGGCCACCGCCGATCAGGCCAAGCGCAGCCAGTATTATCAGCAAGCGCAGCGACTGATTGCCGAGCAAGCCTTGTGGATTCCGCTGGCGCACCCGCTGGCCGCAGTGATTAGCTCGCCGAAAGTGAATGGCTATGTGGTTAACCCGTTTGGCCGGCAAAGCTGGGCGAATGTACATGTGCGTTAAGCCGGCACACAACGAGATAGGGAAGGAGAGAGCATGAGCGAAGTATTGCCGACCGCGTTTACGCAACCCCCGAGCCGCGCGCACACCGCCAGCCTGAAATGGGATAAATACGCCGGCCAGAATATTTTGCCGCTCTGGGTGGCGGATATGGATTTTGCTGCGCCGCCCGAAGTATTGGCCGCGCTGGCCGCCCGCTTGCAGCATGGGGTGCTGGGCTATACCAACCCGCCGGCATCGTTGGTCGAGGCGGTGCAGGATTACGCTGCGCGGGTCTACCACTGGCAGATCGAGGCCGATTGGCTGGTGTGGTTGCCGGGGCTGGTGCAAGGGCTGAATCTGGCGTGCCGCGCCGTGGGGCAGCTCGGTGATGCTGTGCTCACCATGACCCCGGTCTACCCGCCGTTTTTGCGCGCGCCGGGCTTGGCGCAGCGCGAGCTGATTACCGTGCCGCTGCAGCAAGTGGCGGGGCGCTGGCAGTTTGATTTTGCGGCCCTGACGGCGGCGATCACCCCGCACACCCGGCTCTTGCTCTTGTGCCATCCGCATAATCCGGTCGGGCGGGCCTGGCAGCGCGATGAGCTCGATACCCTGCTGGGTATTGCCCGCCAACACAATCTGATTGTGTGCTCTGACGAGATACATTGCGATTTATTGCTGGATGAAGGCCTGCAGCATCAGCCGTTTGCCGCGCTGGCCACCGATTTCGCTCCGCGCACGATCACGCTATTGGCACCCTCGAAAACCTGGAATATCCCCGGGTTGGGCTGCGCGCTGGCGGTGATTCCCGATCCGGCCTTGCGAGCGCGCTTTCGCCGCGAAATGGCGGGGCTGGTGCCGTCCGTGAATGTGCTGGGTTATCTGGGCGCTGAAGCGGCGTACCGCACCGATGGCGCCTGGCATGCGCAATTACTGCATACCTTGCGGCAAAATCGGGCCGCGCTGGCGGCGCTGTTTGCGCGCTATCCGGCCAGTGGCCTCAAGTTGACCGTGCCCGAGGCCACTTATCTGGCCTGGATTGATGCCCGCGCTATTGACACGCGCCAGCCTTTGCCGGTGTTTGAGGCCCATGGGCTGGGTTTATCGGATGGTGCTGATTTTGGTTTTCCGGGCTGGGTGCGCTTAAATTTTGGCTGCAGCCCCACTACGCTGGCGCTGGCCTTGCAACGGCTGGAGGGACTGTTGCAACAATACTGACGCCGGCGGCCCGGGTGCTTGGGTAAAATTGACAATGAACTTAAAACCCATCATACCGACTTACGTGCGTGCCACTCTGGCGCTGACCATCATCTTGTTTGAAAACTACAGGGATACCACGATGAAACCGATCTTCACCGCCGCCATGCTGGCCGCAGCCTTATTGACCACCCCAGCGGTATGGGCCGAAAACACGGCCGCCGCTAGCAGTGCCACCAGCGCCGTTCGCGATAATCTGTTTACTATTCCGCTCTCGGCTTATCAGCTTGATGCCAAAGACCCCAGCCAGCGCGTATATCTCAAGCCCGGCGTGAGCCTGCCGAGCTATCAGCAAGTGATTGTGGAAGCGCCCCTGTTTTTGCGTCAGGGCGATAATCAGGAATGGGAGCTGCTGCAACCGAATGAGGCCAGCAAGATTGCCAATTACTTCAAAGCCAAACTTAGCGTCGAATTACAAAAGCAGGGCATTAAAGTGGTAGAAACCGCCGATGCCAACACCCTGCGCCTGCGTTTTGCGGTAACAGGGCTGGCGCAAACCCGCCCGGGGCTGGATCTGATTGATGTGCTACCCGCCAAAGCCGCCATCAATATCGCCAAAATGGCGGTCGGCAAAGAGCCGTATCTGGTGCGCGTGGGGACCATGGCGCAGCTGGAAGACGCCAGCAGCGGTGAGCTGTTGGCCGGCACGGTGCATCTGAAAGAAACCCGCAAAACCAAGGTGAAAGACAAAGCCATTACGCTGGATTATCTGGAGCGTGAAATCGATAAACTCACCAAAAAATCCGCTGCGCAGCTGGCCAAAGCCATGGGCAAAGCAGCGTAAGCGGCCAACATCTAAAGCGGCGAACCCATCGCCCGCGGTACGCAGCAGGCCAAGCTCACGCTTGGCCTTTTTTATCCGCACTGCAGGTGGGCTAATTGCGCGGTAACTGGGCAGTAATCGCCCGCTCGTCCACCACTTGGCACTGATTAAATACCGCCAAATCCTGCAGGCGCGCGCGCAGCGCTTGGCTAAATGCAGCGTCGGCTTTGAAGTCGGCGCTCAGATGCAGGCTCAGTATTTCCAGTCGGGCTTCACGCCGATGCGCCTTGCAATCCAGCCGGCCGACAAAATCGTGGCCATACAAAATCGGCAAACAAAAATACCCAAACTGCCGCTTGGGCGCGGGCACATAGCATTCCAGGGTGTACTGAAAGCCAAACAGCTGCTGCAGGCGTTCGCGGTGAATAATGGCGTTATCAAATGGCGAGAGTAGATGAAGCTGGGGTGGGGTATTGCTGGCAGATTCTTGATAATGATGCGCAGTATTAACATACCCCCATGGGGTCTTTGCCTGGGTTGAGTGGGTATCGTTGAGCGGCTGCACCCGGCCGTCGTGAACGGCGGCGGCCAGCTGTTCTTGCAGCAAGGCCTTGATGTGTCGATCGGCTTGCAGGTGAGTCAGTTGCTTGAGCGTGATCACCGCCTGATTACGCAGATACAGCGCAAACAGATACTCGGCATATTCTGCCCGGCTGGGCGCCCGGGTATCCACACCCGCAGGGAGCACGCGCTCTGTGAGGTCATAGATCTTTTCCATGCCTTGCCGCTCGCGCACCATCACTTCGCCGCGCAGAAACAGCTTTTCAATCGCGCGCTTGGCCGGACCCCAATCCCACCAGCCCTGGCTTTTGCCGTGCCCCTGATTCAGCGCTCGGGTGCTTAGCGGCCCGGCTAGCGCGATTTTCTGGCGTATTTCCTGCAATAGCGCGGTGGGGACATCGCGGTAGGCCTGCCACAGGCCATCGCGCACCAGCCCCATCCGATGCTGGGCAAAGCGGTAATCGCGCATCGGCAGATAGGCCGCCGCGTGAAACCAGTATTCAAAAATCTGGCCGCTCGCTACCAGCTGATTAAGCCATTGTGGCGAGTAATCGGCCACGCGTGTCCATAGCACGTGATGGTGCGCGCGCTCAATCACGGCAATCGTGTCGATCTGCACATAGCCCAGGTGCTCAATCGCCGCCTGCGTGCCGGCCAGACCCGTGCCGAATTGATTGGGCGAGCTCAGCCCTTGGGCGCTGAGCGCCAGTTGCCGCAGATGGGGTGTAGGCATGATGGCAAAAGGTAGTGAACGAATGTTCTATATCATACGCTCGGCAAACACGCTTGGGAAAGAATTATCACCTGGCACTTTGCTTTGCGCCGGCAATTGATTACCATACGCATGGGCTGACTGGACGCCCAACTCGCGAAAGTGCAAACACCTGCTTTTTTGCGCAAGCCTTTAGCTTGCATACCCTCCGTGGCTCACAGCGAGATGGCCACTCTCTAAGGAGCTGGTATGCCCAATACAGATTTAACCCCTTCATCCCCCGACTCGGCCGCCGTGCAATTTTATTTGCGTCAGGCCCGGCAATATCAGCGCGCGGCGCAGTCCGATTCACCGGCGCTAGCCTTACCGATTTTGCGCCGGATTTTGCACACTGGCGTGTGCGGTCAGCTGTCATTGCCGCAGCTATTTCAGCAGCGCCACACGGTGCAGCGCAAGCATGTGCTGCGCATGCTCGCGCTGGAAGCCGGTTTTGCCAGCTGGGAAGCTTTTCGCCCCGTTTTGCAGCAGGGCGCCGCGCCGCAATTGCAGGCGGCCCAATTTATGGCCAGCGGGGCTGGCCAGCTCAAACTCTGGTTTGCGGATCACCACAGCGCAGCGCAATATGTGGCTGAGCAGGGTGGCACGGTACTGGGGCAGGGTACGCAAGCGGTAGTGATGCCGGCTGTTCGCAGTTAACACCAAGCTCAATGACGCCACTGGCGCAGTGCACCTGTGAGGGTGCGCTACGCTGGCGGCGGTTTAGTGCCGTGAACGGTGGTAAACCGAATGCTTGCTGCATATAAACCACAGCATAGGGCCAATTCATACCCAGGCTGCGCCGCCATTCAGCTGAATAGTACTGCCGTTCAGGTAAGGATTGCTGAGCGCAAACAGGGCCGCCTGAGCGTAGTCGTTACTATCGCCGATGCGTTGCAAGGGCTGTTGCTGTGCCAGCTGCTTGAGCTGGGCTGTATTCATGGCGCTTTGTAGCAAAGGGGTTTGCATGGGGCCTGGGCTAATCACATTAATGCGCCGCGGAGCGAGCTCGGCGACCAAGGATTGCGCCAAACTTTCCACTGCGCTGGCGGCCGCGGCCACGATGGCCATGCCGGGGCGTGGGCGTTGGTTGATCATGCCTGAGGTCAGCACAATCGAGCCATGCGCGGGCATTTTGGGCGCAGCAGCCTGAATAGCGCGCACCGCGCCCCAAAAACGCGTATCCATGCTAATGCGCAGCTGCTCGACTGGGGTATCCAACAGTAAGCCCGGCGCATTATTGGCTGCAGTAATGACCAGATGATCAAGCTGGGTGAGCTTGGCAAAGAAAGCTTTGATTGAAGCTTCATCAGCTATCTCCAAGACATCGCCGCTGGCCTGTGGGCCAAGTTGCTTTAGTGCTGTTTGCAATTGTTCTGCATTGCGCGCGCCGATATGCACGCTAGCCCCCTGAGCAATCGCACGCTGCGCAGTGGCCAGACCCAAACCTGAGCTGCCCCCTAAAATCACGATCTGTTGCCCAGCTAAATTAACGTTGTTCATGATTTGCTCCTTTGCACCAATCAATCATCAAGTCATTATTCTATTAGACCAGTCGTCTAGTTTGGCGTAGATATGATGCCGCTTGAATGTGTAATTAGACATTGTAGGTAAATAGCTAAGTGGAGGGCGAATGATGTACGGCGGGCTAATGGCAGCTAGCCGAGCTTTGGAACCAGTCGTATGGAAGAGTGCTAGAAACAAACGGCAAACAAAAAGCCCATGCGAGCATGGGCTTTTTGTTTAATCTGGAGCGGGCGATGGGAATCGAACCCACGGCACAAGCTTGGGAAGCTTGGGTATTACCATTATACGACGCCCGCGAAAGCAAGCATTATAGCAGCATTTCAGGTTTTGGGTAGCGTTACGCCGTGTTGACCCTGATATTTGCCACCACGATCGCGGTAACTGGTTTCGCAGATGTCATCGGCATCCGCTTCAAAGAACAGCACTTGTGCCACACCTTCATTGGCATAGATCTTGGCCGGCAGCGGGGTGGTGTTGGAGAATTCCAGTGTCACATAGCCTTCCCATTCCGGCTCGAACGGGGTTACGTTCACAATGATGCCGCAGCGGGCGTAGGTGGATTTACCCAAGCACACCGTGAGCACATTGCGTGGAATGCGGAAGTATTCCACCGTGCGCGCCAGTGCGAATGAATTTGGCGGGATAATGCAATAACCCTTGCCAGATACATCCACAAAGCTATTTTGGTCGAAATTTTTCGGGTCAACGATGGTGGAATTCAGATTGGTAAAAACTTTGAATTCGTCGGCGCAGCGGATGTCATAGCCATAGCTAGAGGTGCCATAAGAGACAATCCGCTCGCCATTGATTTCTTTCACCTGGCCCGGCACAAAGGGCTCGATCATGCCGTGCTCTTGCGCCATGCGGCGGATCCACTTGTCAGATTTGATGCTCATGCTGTCACACGCCTGTAAATATTTAGCCCGTATTGTATCTGCATCTTGTATTCGATACTACGCCACCCCAGATAAGCACTACGGGCTGTTGTGTTCCTTGCCTTGGCAGGGCCAATTGCCGAGAATGAAAGAAAGCTAAAACAACATCACGGAGTATGCGTTTACATGTCTTCTGCCACTTGTGCAGCACTGGCTTTACCCACGACCAATGCCGGCCAGTTTGATCTGGCTGCCCTGACCACCCCGCTGGCGGTGATTTATTTTTACCCGAAAGACAATACCCCTGGTTGCACCACCGAAACCGCCGATTTTCGTGATCTGCACGCCCAGTTTCTGGCGGCGGGTGCGGCGGTATTTGGCGTGTCGCGCGATAGCCTGAAAAGCCACGAAAACTTCAAAGCCAAACTGGGCTTGCCATTTGAATTGATTTCCGATCCTGAAGAGCAAGCCTGCGAAGCCTTTGGGGTGATGAAACTCAAAAACATGTATGGCAAACAAGTGCGGGGTATTGAGCGCAGCACCTTTGTGATCAACGCCTCGGGCGAGATACTCCGCGAATGGCGCGGGGTGAAAGTCCCCAATCACGCAGCCGAAGTGCTCAGCTTCGTGCAGTCTCTCAAGTAGTCATTCCTTAGCGGCCTTCTGGCCGCTTTTTTGTGCCCACCTCAGGAGGAACGCAGCATGGCGACCAAAAAAACACAGAAAGTCAGCAAGCTGTTTGTGCTGGACACCAATGTGCTGATGCATGATCCAACCTCGCTGTATCGGTTTCAGGAACATGATCTGTTTATTCCGATGATGACGCTGGAGGAACTCGATTCCAATAAAAAAGGCATGACTGAGGTGGCGCGTAATGCCCGGCAGGCCAGCCGCTTTATGGAAGAGCTGGTGGCCGGCATGGAGCACAAGCTGCAAGAGGGCGTGCCGCTGGAAGAAGTGAGTAAAGGACAGGCCACCGGGCGCTTATTCTTGCAATCCGAAGCCATTACCAGCGTGTTGCCATCGCAATTGCCGATGGGTAAGGCCGATAACCAGATTCTGGGCGTGGTGCATCATCTGCAGGCCATGCAGCCCAAGCGGCAGGTAATTCTGGTTTCCAAAGACATCAATATGCGCATCAAGGCGCGCACGATGGGCTTGGCGGCGGAAGACTACACCAACGACAAGGTGCTGGAAGACACTGATCTGCTCTACACCGGCATGCGGGAAATCGACCAGAATTTCTGGGAGCGCAACGGCAAAGACCTGGAAAGCTGGCAAGAAGGGGGGCGCAGCTACTGGCGCATTCAGGGGCCGGATGTGACCGAGCTGTATGTGAACCAGATGCTGTTTCAAATTGGCGAACAACCCTTGCAGGCGCGGGTGCTCTCGATTGATGGCAAAAAAGCCGTAATCGAAAGCCTGAAAGACTACAGCCACAGCAAAAACGCCATTTGGGGCATTACCGCACGCAATCGCGAGCAAAATTTTGCGCTCAATCTCTTGATGAACCCCGATGTCGATTTTGTGTCGCTCTTGGGGCAGGCCGGGACGGGTAAAACGCTGCTCACGCTGGCCGCGTGTTTGGCACAAACGCTGGAAATGAAGATTTACTCCGAAATCATCATGACCCGGGTGACGGTGCCGGTGGGGGAAGATATCGGTTTCTTGCCCGGTACCGAGGAAGAAAAAATGCTGCCGTGGATGGGGGCGCTGGAAGACAATCTGGATGTGCTCAACCAAACCGACAGCGAAGCCGGTGATTGGGGCCGCGCAGCCACGCGGGATCTGATCCGCAGCCGCATTAAAGTCAAATCGCTGAACTTTATGCGTGGGCGCACCTTCCTGAATAAATTTTTGATCATCGACGAGGCGCAAAATCTGACTTCCAAGCAGATGAAAACGCTGATTACCCGTGCGGGGCCGGGCACCAAGGTGGTCTGTTTGGGTAATATCAGCCAGATTGATACGCCGTACCTCACCGAAGGTTCATCGGGCCTTACCTATGTAGTGGATCGCTTTAAAGGCTGGCAGCATTCGGGCCATATCACGCTCACCCGTGGCGAGCGTTCGCGCTTGGCGGATTACGCCGCGGATGTGCTGTAAGTCGGTGAGTAGGTACAAAGCCGCGCGCAAGCGCGGTCAGATTGATGACAAACCCCACTCGCAAAGCGAGGCTCCCCTCAAGGAGGGGACGGGAGGGTGGGAATAAAACATAAAGGCTGCAAATTCAAGTCTTTATTTCCTAGGCTCGGCTTTGCCGAGACTTGAAAATCGTGGCTCCCACTTTGTCAGCAGCCTGGCCGCGCGCAAGCGCGGCTTTGTTTTGGCGCAAGGCCGGCGGCTAGCCGTGGATTTACACTGACTAAGCTGATAAAAACAGGAGAAACAGCATGAGCGAACAACATTATCACCAGATCGTGCGCGAGATCAGTGGCAAGCTGCGCGAGTTTAATCAGGAAATCCCCGATACCGCGCAAGCGTTTGGCGCGCTGACCAAGGCCACCCATACCGACGGGGCGATCAGCAAAAAACACAAAGAACTGATGGCCATGGCGATCGCAATTGCGGCGCGCTGCCAGGGCTGCTTGGGCTTTCATGCCCAGGCCTGCGTAAAACTCGGGGTAACTCGCGCCGAGTTTCTGGAAATGCTGCAGGTGGCGGTGTATATGGGCGGTGGCCCCAGCATGATGACAGCCGCCGAGGCGATGCTGGCATATGAGGAGTATGGCGGCGAAGTGGCGGCCAAATAAGGTTTGCAAGGCAATACCCGGTTGGGTATCTGCAGGGGGGCATAAAAAAGGGGCTTGCAGCCCCTTTCTCAATTTTTTGCCACTTAAAATTTGCGATCAAACTCGGTGGTGGCTTTCAAAATGCCGCGCATGATGTCGACCTCTTCGCGCTCCATCCGCGCGCGAACAAACAGCCGGCGCAGGCGTGGCATCAGCCGTTTCGGCGCATGCGGCCGCAAAAAGCCGATGCGTAGCAGCACTTCTTCGAGGTGTTCAAAGAATTTTTCCAGTGCTTCGTGGCTCGCCAGCTCGCGCTCTTCGTCCAGATGTTGCACATCCAGATAATCCTGTTCAAAGCAGCTGGTGCGCAGCTCGTAGGTTAGCACCTGTACCGCTTGCGATAGATTCAGGCTGGAATAATGCGGATTGGTCGGTATCGATACCCGATGGCTGCAAAGGTTAAGCTCATCAATGGTCAGGCCGCTGGTCTCGGCGCCAAACACCAATGCGACTTGTTTATCACTGCGCGCGGTGTGGATGATCTCCGGCGCGATTTGCCGTGGGGTTTGCAAAGCTTGTGAGAGCTCGCGCCGGCGGGCTGTGAGCGCCACCTGCATGGTGGTGCCGGTCAGCGCTTCCGCTAGGCTACCGACTACTTTGGCATTGGCAAGGATGTCATCCGCGCTGGACGCCAGCGCGGTGGCTACTTCGGAAGGGAATTCTTTCGGGTTGACCAGATACAGATCGGTTAGCCCCATGGTTTTCATGGCGCGGGCGGTGGAGCCAATGTTGCCGGGGTGGCTGGTATGGGAAAGCACCACACGAATCTGTGGCAAACAGGCGGTTTCGTCGCCAGCGTGGAGATTTTTATTGATTTCTTTATTCATGGCTGGGTTTATTCTGCGGGCCAAGGCAGGTAGAATATATCCTTAATAACGTTCTTTTAAATCGAGAAACCATGCATCCAATGCTGAACACTGCGGTGCGCGCTGCGCGCCGTGCGGCAACCGTTATCCAACGGGCGTCCAACAATCTGGATTTGATTACCCCTGAAAAGAAAGGCCACAACGATTTCGTATCGGAAGTTGATCGCGCTGCTGAGCAGGCGATTATCGATACCATTCTTGAGGCGTATCCGAATCACGCGATTCTAGCAGAGGAGTCGGGCGCGCGCGGCAACTCCGAGTACGTCTGGATTATCGATCCTCTGGATGGCACCACCAATTTCTTGCATGGTTTCCCACAATACGCGATCTCTATCGCGCTGGAACACAAAGGCGTAATCACTCAGGCCGTGGTGTATGACCCGAACCGCAATGATTTGTTCACCGCCACACGTGGCGTGGGCGCATTCCTGAATGATCGCCGGATTCGCGTTTCAAAAGTACGCGAGTTGTCTGATGCGCTGGTGGGCACCGGTTTTCCGTATACCCGCTTTGAAAACCTGGAAACCTATCTGAATATCTTCCGCGATATGGCGCAAAAAGCCGCTGGTGTGCGTCGCCCAGGCGCGGCTTCGCTGGATCTGGCGTATGTGGCTTGCGGTCGCTTCGATGGCTTCTTTGAGTTTGATCTGAAATTGCACGATATCGCCGCCGGTACGCTGATTGTGCAAGAAGCTGGTGGTCTGGTGACTGACCTGAATGGCGAAGAGAAATACCTTGAGTCTGGCGATGTGCTGTGTGGTACGCCGCGGGTCTTTGGGCAAATGCTGCAAGTGATTCGCAGTCACCGCCAATAAGCGGGCCTTGCCTCTGCCGGCTCTGGCCGGAACCCAAGCCGACGCAAGTCGGCTTTTTTGTCGCTGCTTTTTGATTGTGCCGGGGCCGGCTCTTGGGGCGGTTTCGGGCTGGAGTGTTTATGTCTGCAACAAAACATCCGCGCTGCGCCTTGTCGGTGAATGTGAACAAGGTGGCCTTGGTGCGTAATACCCGCCATTTGGGGATTCCGAGCGTGACCCGTGCGGCGGAGCTGTGCCTAGCCGCTGGCGCGCAAGGCATTACCGTGCATCCGCGCCCGGATGAGCGGCATATTCGCGCTAGCGATGTGGCTGAGCTTGCCGCCCTGATGCAAAACTGGCCGCAAGCCGAGTTCAATATTGAGGGCAACCCCACGCATAATCTGATGGACTTTATCCGCCAATATCGTCCGCATCAGGCGACCTTTGTGCCCGATACGGTGGATCAGTTCACGTCCAATGCAGGCTGGACTTTGCCGCAGGATATGGCGGTGCTGCGCCCCTTGATTGCGGAATGTCACGCGCTTGGTGTGCGGGTCAGTCTATTTATGGACCCACGTCCGGAAATGATGGCCTATGTGGCCGAGTTGGGGGCCGACCGGATCGAGCTGTACACCGAAACCTATGCCATCGCCTACGGCACGCCCGAGCAAGAGCCCGTGCTGGCGGGCTTTGTGGCGGCGGCGCAAGCGGCTCAGGCCGCTGGCCTGGGCATTAACGCGGGTCACGATCTGAATCAGGACAATCTCACCCGCTTTGTTGCCGCGGTACCGGGGCTGCAAGAAGTCTCGATTGGCCACGCGCTGATTGCTGACGCACTGGAGGTCGGTTATGCGCAAACGGTGCAGGGCTATTTGGCCGCGATTGCGCGCGCAGCGTAATTGATGACGGGTATGTGCTTGCAGCCTTTTTAAATCAAAGTCTACAAGCATATACCCTTGATTTTGGAACTTGAGTTTAGCCTATGTGCGCGGCATAGAGCTCAGGTTTGAAACCCACTAGGGTGAGCCCGTCACGCTCCAGCACTGGCCGTTTGATCATCGATGGATTGGCCTGCAGTACTGCAATGGCACTGGCCTGATCGACGATGCTGGCCTTGGTGGCTTCATCCAGTTTGCGCCAAGTGGTGCCTTGCCGATTCAGTACGCTCTCCCAGCCCACTGCGTTGCACCAGCGCGTGAGCTCTTCAATGCGTACACCTTCCTTTTTGAAATCATGCCAGTGGTAGTCATGGCCTTGCTCGGCGAGCCAGGTGCGGGCTTTTTTAACGGTATCGCAGTTCGGAATTCCGTAAAGATGCATGGGTTATGTTCCTGATGGCGCGCGCAGATGGCGGCGGTAGAAATAGTTGCGGCGCGAACAAGTCGCGCCGCGGATAAATTGCAGCTGGCTTAGTGCAGCGGCATATCGAAGCTGAGGTTGTCTTCGTCTTCGACGGGTTTGTTTTTATTGCTGCGCGCGGCTTCCTGCTCGGCGACGGTTTGTGCGTTATTCACCATCCACGACAGGTTGGTGGCCGAGTCGGCATTACGCAGCGCTTCGTCCAATTCAATCTCGCCAGCGCGGTACATGCGATACAGCGATTGCTCGAAGGTTTGCGAGCCTTCGGCCAGCGTTTGCTCCATCGCCTCTTTAATATCGGAGAGCTCACCATTGCGAATCAGCTCGGCGATCCGGTTGGTGTTGAGCATGACCTCGACCGCGGGTTTGAGTTTGCCCGTTTTGGTGCGCACTAGCCGTTGCGAAATAATAGCTTTCAGTGAAGTCGACATATCGTAGAGCAGCGATTCGCGCGCTTCTTGCGGATAAAAATTCACGATCCGGCTCAGCGAATGGTAGCTGTTATTGGCGTGCAGGGTAGAAATGCACAAATGCCCGGCCTGTGCGTATTGCATGGCGTAGGTCATGGTTTCCTGGTCGCGGATTTCGCCCAGCATCAGCACATTAGGTGCTTCGCGCATCGCATTGCGTAGCGCGTCGTGATAGCTGTGCGTATCAGTACCAATTTCGCGCTGATTCACCAGCGATTTTTTGTGCGAATAGATAAATTCGATCGGATCTTCCAGCGTTAGAATGTGGCCGCTGTGGTTTTCATTGCGGTGCTCCAGCATGGCGGATACCGTCGACGATTTACCCGAGCCAGTGGCGCCCACCACCAGGATGATCCCGCGTTTTTCCATCACCAAGTCTTTGAGCAGCAGCGGCATGCTGAGCTCTTCAAGGGTGTCGGCGCGCGGTTTGATGTAGCGGGCCACCAGCGCTACGGTGCCGCGTGATTTAAAGACGTTGATCCGGAAATTGCCGATCTCGGGCACGGGATAGGCCATATTCATTTCCAGCTCACGCTCGAACACAGCCACCCGCTCGGGGCCCATGAGCTGGTAAGCCAGCTGTTTGACGTGTTCGGCGCTGAGCACCTGATTGTTCACGGGGTGGCAAGCACCCTGAATCTTGATCACAATCGGGGAGCCAGCGGCCAGAAATAAATCTGACGCGCTGCGCTCAGCCATCAACTTAAAAAAAGGCAAAAGATTCATATTGCTCTCAACGCGGGCAGCGCAGGTTAGGGTTGGCGTAATTCTCGCCGCAATATTTTACCGACATTTGATTTCGGCAGGCTATCGCGAAACTCTACGATGCGCGGTACTTTATAGTTAGTGAGGTGCTGGCGGCAATGCGCGATCACCGCTTCGCTGGTGAGCTCGGGGTCTTTTTTCACGATCACCAGTTTGACGGCTTCACCGGTTTTTTCATCGGCAACGCCGATGCAGGCCACTTCCAGCACGCCCGCCATCTCGGCGACGACGTTTTCCACTTCATTCGGGTAAACATTAAACCCAGATACCAGCACCATGTCTTTCTTGCGATCCACGATCTGGAAATAACCGCTCGGCTGCATCACCGCAATATCACCGGTGGCCAGAAACCCATCGGCCCCCAAAACGGCGGCAGTTTCTTCCGGGCGTTGCCAGTAGCCTTTCATGACCTGCGGGCCGCGCAGGAATAATTCGCCCGCTTGCCCGGCCGGTAAAGGCTGGCCATTTTCATCGCGAATCTCGGCGTCGGTTTGCGAAATCGGCAGCCCGATCATGCCATTGTATTCTTTGATATTAATCGGGTTGATCACCGCGGCGGGTGAGGTTTCGGTGAGGCCATAGGCCTCCGCCAAAGGTACGCCAGTGATGCGTTTCCACTTTTCGGCGACCGCATGCTGGACCGCCATGCCGCCACCCAGGGCTAATTTCCAAGTCGAGAAATCCAGCTTGGCGAACTCAGCATTATTCAGTAGAGCATTAAATAGCGTATTCACACCAGTCATGCAGGTCACAGGATATTGCGCCATGGTTTTAACGAGGGCGGGAATATCGCGCGGATTGGTGATCAGCAAGTTGGTCGCGCCAATTTTGCTGAACACCATGCAGTTCGCGGTAAGCGAAAAGATGTGATAGAGCGGCAGAGCGGTTACAATGATCTCTTCGCCTTCCTTTACGGCGGGTTTAATCCAGGCGTGCGCTTGCTGCATATTGGCGACGATATTGCCGTGGGTGAGCATGGCGCCTTTGGCCACGCCAGTAGTGCCACCGGTGTATTGCAAAAAGGCTAGATCGTCGTGGGTGAGTTTGGGCTCTTGCAGGGTATGTTGCTGGCCGCCTGATAAGGTATCGTTAAAACGAATATGCCCAGGCAGGGTATAGGGCGGCACCATTTTCTTTAGGTATTTCACCGCCGCGTTGATCAGCCAGCGTTTCGGCCAATCGAGTAAATCGCCGATTTCGGTGACGATCACGTGCTTCACGGTGGTGCGCGCAATCACGGCTTCGAGGGTGTGGGCGAAATTGGCCAAAATCACAATTGCCGCTGCATCGGCGTCTTTCAGTTGGTGTTCCAGCTCGCGCGGGGTGTAGAGCGGGTTCACATTCACCACCACATAACCGGCGCGCAAAATCCCGAAAATGGCGACGGGGTATTGCAATAAATTAGGTGACATCACCGCCACGCGGCTACCTGCGGGCAATTTCAGGACATTTTGCAAATAGCTGGCAAATTGACGCGATAGCGTATCAAGGTCTTGATAGCTCAGTACTTTGCCCATGTTCACAAATGCGGGGCGCTGGGAGAATTTGCGGACACTACTGGCCATGACTTCGGGGATCGACCCAAATTCATCCAGATTAATCTGATCGCTAACCCCGTCTTGGTAGTTGGCTAGCCATACCTTTTCCATGGTGCTTCTCCTTACAAGTTGGTTGTACTGTAGGGTTAAATCGCGTTTGAATTCAACTCATTTGCTCACCAGTGGTATTTCGTTGACAAAGACTTTCTGATAGAATTCCCCAAAATCTTCATTGTGGCAGGTGCTTAGCGGCGCCCGCTGTGGTGGGAGTGCTTACGAATGGGCGCAAGTATTGCAGCCCATTTTTTGTTTCTGGAGCAAAAATACGGTCATGGCGGTTAATTTACAGTCAGTCTTGGATAACACATTGCCCGCAATGGGTTACGAGCTGGTCGATTTCGAGTTGGGTGCGAATGGTTTAATGCGCATCTTTATCGATAAGGAAGGCGGGGTCACCATCGATGATTGCGTTGAGGTCAGTAATCACCTCACGCGTCTGTTTATGGTGGAAGAGATTCCTTACGAGCGGCTGGAGGTGTCTTCTCCTGGGCTGGATCGCCTGATCAAAAAGCCGGCCGATTTTGAACGGTTTGCCGGCCAGAAGGTGCGCGTAAAGCTGCGGTTGCCGCTGCCCGATCGCCGCCGCAACCTCGTGGGGTTGCTGAAAGGTTTTATCGACGAATGCGTGGTGGTCGATGTGGATGGCGAGGTGCTGAATCTGCCGTTGTCACAGATTGATCGTGTACGCCTTGAGCCGCAGTTTTAATATCTTGCCCGACTATTTGGCAAAGCATTTCGCCGGAGGAAATAATCAATGAATCGTGAAATTCTGGTGCTGGTAGAAGCACTTGCCCACGAAAAAAATGTTGCGAAGGATGTGGTGTTTACCGCGCTGGAAATGGCGCTGGCTTCAGCAACCAAAAAACGTTACGAAGACGAAGTTGAGATTCGTGTTTCGATTGATCGTCAATCCGGCGAACATCGTAGTTTCCGTGTATGGGAAGTGGTTGAAGATAACGATCACGAAGAGCCGTCACGCCAAATCGCCATCACCGATGCGCCTGATTACAGCGCCGACCTGAAAGTGGGTGATGTGTGGGAAGTTGAGCTCGAGCCAATCGAATTTGGCCGTATTGGTGCGCAAGCCGCCAAGCAAGTGATTTTGCAAAAAATCCGTGATGCTGAGCGCGAGCAAAATCTGAATGATTTCCTGCAGCGTCGCGAGCACATTGTGACTGGCACTATCAAACGCATCGAGCGTGGTAATGCCATCATCGAGATGGGCAAACTGGAAGCCGTGCTGCCACGCGATCAAATGATCCCGAAAGAAAACCTGCGCGTGGGCGACCGGGCGAAGGCGTTCCTGTTGCGTATCGATCGCCTGGGCCGTGGCCCGCAACTGGTGCTGAGCCGGGTTGCGCCTGAATTTATGGCCAAGCTGTTTGAGCTGGAAGTGCCGGAAATCGAAAACAACCTGATCGAGCTGAAAGGCGTGGCCCGTGACCCAGGGATGCGCGCGAAAATCGCCGTGAAATCGAACGATCAACGTGTTGACCCACAAGGCACATGTATCGGTGTGCGTGGTACCCGCGTGAATGCCGTGAGCAATGAGCTGGCCGGTGAGCGTGTAGACATCGTGCTGTGGTCACCGGATGCGGCGCAATTTGCGATCAATGCACTGGCGCCCGCTGAAGTTAATTCCATCATTGTTGATGAAGACAACCACAGCATGGATGTGGTGGTGGATGAAGACAATCTGGCGATGGCCATCGGCCGCGGAGGTCAGAACGTGAAGCTGGCTTCCGAGCTGACTGGCTGGAAACTCAACATCATGACCGTTGATCAAGCTGAGCAAAAACATGAAGAGGAATACACGAAAGTGCGTGAACTCTTTATGCAGGCGCTGGATATCGACGAAGATGTCGCCAACGTGTTGGTGCAAGAAGGCTTTAATACGCTGGAAGAAGTGGCCTATGTGCCACTAAATGAAATGCTGGAAATCGAAGCATTTGATGAAGAGACCGTGAACGAACTGCGCTCACGCGCTCGTGACGCTCTGTTGACGCAAGCCATTGCGCGCGAAGAGAAACTCGAGCATCAAAGCGAAGACCTGAAATCGCTGGACGGCATGACCGCCGAACTGGCTGCAAAACTGGCCGAGAACGACGTACATACCCGTGATGATTTGGCTGAGCTGGCAGTCGATGAATTGACCGAGATGACCGGAATCGATGAAGAAGCGGCCAAACAACTAATCATGAAAGCGCGCGAACACTGGTTCGCTTAATCGAGGCGCGGGAGAGTAATCAATGAGTGAACCCAAAGTCAGTCAATTTGCAGCAGAACTAAAAATGCCCACGCAGGAGCTCATCGAGCAACTGCGTGCGGCGGGTGTACAAAAAAGCAGCGCGGACGATACCCTGAGTGCCAACGACAAAGCACGTCTGCTTGAGCATTTGAAACAAAAGCATGGTCAGGCTGGCGACAAGCCAAAGATCACCATCGCACGCAAAGAAACCACCGAAATCCGCAAAACGGATGCCACGGGCAAAGCCAAGACAATCCAGGTTGAAGTGCGCAAAAAGCGCGTAGTGTCACCGGATGTGATCGCGGCTGCGACTGCGGCGGCACCAGCTGGCAATGCTGCGCCGGTGATTGATGAAGCCGAGCGCCAAAATCGTGAGGCGCAAGCCAAACGCCAGGCCGAATTGGCGGCGATTCAAGCGGCGGAAATGCAGGCGAAGCAAAACCGTGAAGCCAAGGCTGCTGAAGCGGCGGTTAAACCGGCGGCTGAGCCGGTGGCGCCAGCGGCTGTTGAGCCTGCGGTGGCTGAAAAAGTGGCCACCCCAGTGGAGCCTGTAGCTGAAGTCGTGGCGGCAGCCCCGGTGGTTGAAGCCGCGCCTGCGCCAGTTGCTGCGCCAGCACCGGCGGCCAAGCCTGCGGTTAAACCGCATGTGAAGCCAGGTCATGAAGCTGATCGCCCACGTATTGGTGCCCGTGTTGATTTCCGTCGCCCGCGCGATACACCGCTGGAAGCACCGGAAAAACCGGCGCCAGCCGCAGCGCCTGCGAAATCGGCCGATAAAAAACCGGCCGGTGCGAAGAAAGATGAAAAAGGCGGCTGGAATGATGGCCGCAACAAGAAAGCGCTGAAAACCCGTGGTGGCGATGCTGGTAGCAATGACTGGAAATCGCGCAAAGTGGGTGGCAAAAAACAGAACAACAACGACAATGCACACGGCTTCCAGGCGCCAACTGAGCCAGTAACGCATGAAGTTGAAGTGCCAGAAACCATTTCCGTGGCTGATCTGGCACACAAAATGGCGGTGAAAGGCGTTGAAGTTGTTAAGACGCTGATGAAGATGGGCATGATGGTGACCATCAACCAGGTGCTGGACCAAGAAACCGCGATGATCGTGGTGGAGGAAATGGGTCACGTGGCCAAAGCTGCCAAGCTGGATGATCCGGAAACTTATCTGGGCGATACCGAGAAAGCCGAACACGATCTGATGCCACGCGCACCAGTGGTCACGGTGATGGGGCACGTTGACCACGGTAAAACCTCGCTGCTGGACTATATTCGTCGCGCCAAAGTGGCGGCCGGCGAGGCCGGTGGGATTACCCAGCATATCGGTGCCTACCACGTTGAAACCGGTAAGGGCATGATTACCTTCCTGGATACCCCAGGTCACGAGGCGTTTACCGCCATGCGTGCCCGTGGTGCCAAGCTGACCGATATCGTGGTGCTGGTGGTAGCGGCGGATGATGGCGTGATGCCGCAAACCATCGAAGCGATTCACCATGCCAAAGCCGCCGGTGTGCCGATTGTGGTAGCGGTGAACAAGATCGATAAGCCAGAAGCCAATCTGGAGCGCATTCAGCAAGAGCTGGTAGCGCAAGAAGTCGTGCCAGAAGAATGGGGTGGTGATACCCAGTTTATCCCTGTCTCTGCCAAGAAAGGCATGGGGATTGACGAGCTGCTGGATGCGATCTTGCTGCAAGCTGAGGTATTGGAGCTGACCGCCGCAGTTGATGGCCCAGCTAAAGGGATTATCATCGAGGCACGTCTGGATAAAGGTCGTGGTCCGGTGGCTTCACTGCTGGTGCAATCGGGTACGCTGCGCAAGGGCGATACCATCCTGGCCGGCCAGGTGTACGGTCGTATTCGTGCGATGCTGGATGAAAACGGCAAGCAGATTAACGAAGCCGGCCCTTCAATTCCGGTTGAGATTCTCGGTCTGTCGGAAGTGCCCGCCGCAGGTGAAGATGCGATGGTCCTGGCGGATGAGAAAAAAGCCCGTGAGATCGCGCTGTTCCGTCAGGGCAAATTCCGTGATGTGAAATTTGCCCGCCAGCAAGCCGCGAAACTGGAAAACATGTTTGCGCAGATGGCCGAAGGCGAAGTGCAAAACCTGCCAATCATCATCAAGGCCGACGTACAAGGTTCGAGCGAGGCTCTGTCGCAGAGCCTGCAAAAACTGTCGACCAGCGAAGTGCGCGTGCAGATTCTGCACAGTGCGGTGGGTGGTATTTCCGAGTCGGATGTTAACTTGGCCTTGGCGTCAAAAGCCGTGGTGATTGGCTTTAACGTGCGCGCTGATGCTGCGGCCCGCAAGCTGGCTGAAGCGGATGGCGTAGATATCCGTTACTACAACATCATTTACGACGCTGTCGATGATGTGAAAGCTGCGCTGTCTGGCATGTTGGCACCAGAGAAACGCGAACAAGTGATCGGTCTGGTAGAAGTTCGTCAGGTATTTACCGTGTCGAAAGTTGGCACGATCGCCGGTTGTTTGGTGATGGATGGTTTGGTGAAACGCACTGCAGGCGTCCGTCTGTTACGCAACAACACCGTGATCCATCAAGGCGAGCTGGAAAACCTGAAGCGTTTCAAAGATGAAGCCAAAGAAGTGAAAGCTGGTTTCGAGTGTGGTTTGCAGCTGAAGAACTACAACGACCTGCAGGTAGGCGACCAGCTGGAAGTCTTCGAGGTGATCGAAGTGGCGCGGACGCTGTAATTGCCGCACCTGCTTTATGTAGCCTGATGGCAGCGCAAGTCCGCAGGGGCTTGCGCTGTTTGCATTTGTAATCAAGCCCTGTCCAAGGAGGAAAACCATGGCTGGCAAACAATTTACCCGTGCTGATCGTGTCGCTCAGCAAATCCAGCGTGATCTGGCAACGGTGATCCGTGCTGAGCTCGATCATCCGCAAGCATCACTGATCACCATTACCGATGTGGAAGTGACGCGCGATTATTCGCACGCCAAGATTTTTTATACCTTCTTGGGTGACGCGGCGGAGCGCGATGAGATCGCCGCGGTACTGGAGCGGGCCAAAGGCTTTTTGCGCGCACAAATTGCCCGCACCATTACGCTGTTCAAAATGCCTGAGCTGCATTTTCATTACGATGTCTCGATTGAATACGGGATGAATCTGGCGCAGAAAATCCGCGAAGCCAACGAGTTGCCCAAGGCCAAAGACGAAGATGGCCAAGCGTAAGCTCGATGGCGTGTTGCTGCTGGATAAGCCGTTTGGCATCAGTAGCACCGCAGCGCTGAATAAATGCCGCTGGCTATTGCAGGCCGAAAAAGGGGGGCATACCGGCGTCCTAGATCCTTACGCCACCGGCTTGTTGCCGCTGTGTTTTGGTGAGGCAACCAAGTTTGCCCAGCGCATGCTGGACGCGGATAAAGGCTATCGCGCACATATCCGGTTTGGTGAGGTATCCACGACGCTGGATGGCGAGGGTGAGATCACGGTAACGGGCGTGGCGCCCGCCTCCGAAGCGGAGGTTGCCGCGGTGCTGACGCAGTTTATGGGCGAGATCGAACAACCCCCCCCCTGTATTCGGCGCTAAAGGTTGATGGTAAAGCGTTGTATGAATATGCCCGCCAGGGGGTGGAGCTGGAACGCAAAGCGCGGCCAATCCGGATTGATGAGCTGACGATTGTGTCGTACAAGGCGCCCGATCTGGTGTTGGATGTACGGTGCTCCAAAGGCACTTACATCAGGGTATTGGCTCAGGATCTAGGTAATGCCTTGGGTTGCGGCGCATACCTCACTGGTTTACGCCGAACTCTAACCGGCGGCTTTCGCTTGGAAGATGCAGTTAGCCTTGATGATTTCATTGCGCTGGAGATGCCGGCGCGTGAAGCGTTATTGCTGTCGGCAGATCAATTGCTATCCAATTTGCCGGCGCTTTATCTCGAGGCCGAGCAAAGTACGGCCATTCGGCATGGCATGCCGGTGCGGGGTTTGCCGACCAGCGAGCGGGGTGAAGTTAAGCTTTACGATCAAGGGCAAAAGCCGGATAATGCACGGTTTATCGGTTTGGGCGAAGTGGGCGCTGATGGCGTGCTGCGGTCCAAACGTCTGCTGGCAACCGCTTAGGCGCGCGCCAGTTAATGGAGCCACACCGGGCGTTTGCTCAGGTCTGGCTTGTCTAGTGGCTCTGCCACTTTTTATGGAGTAGTAAAATGACTGTAACTGTTGCTCAAAAAGCTGACATCGTTAAAGAATTCCAACACGCCCCAGGCGATACCGGTTCTTCTGAAGTCCAAATCGCATTGTTGACTGCACGCATCAACGATCTGACCCCTCACTTCAAAGAGCACAAAAAAGATCACCACTCACGTCGTGGTCTGCTGAAACTGGTTTCTCGTCGTCGTCGTCTGCTGGACTACCTGAAACGCACTAACGTAGACAGCTACCGCAACGTGATTGCTAAGCTGGGTCTGCGCAAGTAATTCAGCTAAAAGTCGCAGCTTAGGCTGCGACTTTTTTCATTTTATCCCTCCTCGAATTTCCCAATTCCCTGTTACTGCCCAATAGCGATTCCGGCGGTAGAACAGGGTCAAGTTGTGCCGGAGTCGGCGGTAAACTGCCGTGGCATCAGCCCCAGCAGGCGCCTTTACCGCAGCGGAATCTCCTTTATCCAGGTCGCGGATAAATTGTTAAAAGGACAGAACGTGTTCAATAAAATCAGCAAATCATTCACCTTCGGTAAACACAATGTCACGATCGAAACAGGTGAAATTGCCCGTCAGGCCACTGGCGCGGTAATGGTGAATATGGACGACACCGTGGTTCTGGTGTCTGTCGTGGCGGCACGCGATGTAAAAGCCGGCCAAGACTTTTTCCCGTTGACTGTTGATTACTTCGAGCGGACTTATGCCGCCGGTAAAATCCCGGGCGGTTTCTTCAAACGTGAAGGCAAGCCGAGCGAAAAAGAAGTACTGACCAGCCGTCTGATCGATCGTCCGATCCGTCCGCTGTTCCCAGAGGGTTTCTACAACGACATCCAGATCGTTGCGACCGTGATGTCGATCAACCCAGAAATCGACTCTGATATCCCAGCCATGATCGGTGCATCTGCCGCGCTGGCGATCTCTGGTGTGCCATTTGATGGCCCAATTGGTGCGGCCCGCGTGGGTTACATCAATGGCGAATATGTACTGTGCCCAACTCTGACCGAAATGAAAGACAGCCAGATGGATCTGGTGGTGGCCGGTACTAATCAAGCCGTACTGATGGTTGAATCAGAAGCCAACGAATTGCCAGAAAGCGTGATGTTGGGCGCAGTGGTATTTGGTCACGAGCAAATGCAAGTAGCGATCAATGCCATCAACGAATTGGCCGATGAAGTGAATCCAGAGCTGCTGGAATGGAATGAGCCAGTTAAAAACGAAGCGCTGATCGCCCAAATTCGCGGCATTGCAGCTGAAGGTCTGGCACAAGCATTCAAACTGCGTCAGAAGCAACTGCGCACGCAAAAAATCAATGAAACTTGGGCGCTGGTTAAATCAGCACTGATCACCGAAGAGACCGATACACTGGCCGCCAATGAAATCAAATCGATTTTCAAAGGTCTGGAAGCAGAAATCGTGCGTGGTCAGATTCTGGCCGGCGAGCCACGGATTGACGGTCGTGATACCCGCACTGTGCGCCCAATCAGCATTCGCACTGGCGTATTGCCACGCGTACACGGCTCGGTGCTGTTTACGCGCGGTGAAACTCAGGCCATCGTTGCGGCAACGCTGGGTACCAAGCTGGATGAGCAGAAGATTGATGCGCTGCACGGTGAGTATTCTGATCACTTCATGCTGCACTACAACTTCCCTCCGTACTCAACTGGTGAGGTTGGCCGTGTAGGCGTGCCAAAACGTCGCGAAATCGGTCACGGCCGCTTGGCGAAACGTGCGCTGGTCGCGATGTTGCCAGCCAAAGAAGATTTCGCCTACTCAATGCGCGTGGTGTCTGAAATTACCGAATCGAATGGTTCGTCATCAATGGCTTCGGTATGTGGTGGCTGCTTGGCGCTGATGGATGCTGGCGTACCACTGAAAAACCACGTGGCCGGTATTGCCATGGGTCTGATCAAAGAAGGTAATTCTTTTGCCGTCTTGACCGACATCCTGGGTGATGAAGATCATCTTGGCGATATGGACTTCAAAGTAGCCGGTACCGAGAATGGTGTGACTGCGCTGCAGATGGACATCAAGATCAACGGCATTACCAAAGAAATCATGGCTGTGGCGCTGGATCAGGCTAAAGAAGGTCGCCAGCACATTCTGGGCATCATGAAAGGCGCGCTGGATGGCGCTCGTGAAGAAGTGAGCGCCCATGCGCCGCGTCTGTACACCATGAAGATCAATCCAGAGAAAATCCGTGATGTGATTGGTAAAGGTGGTTCGGTGATCCGGGCGCTGACCGAAGAAACTGGCACCCAGATTGATATCGCTGAAGACGGCACCATCACCATTGCTTCAATCTCAGGTGCAGGCGCGGAAGAAGCGCGTCGCCGGATCGAAGAAATCACCGCTGAAGTTGAAATCGGTCGCGTGTATGAAGGCCCGGTGGTGAAGATCCTCGACAAGAATGTCGGCGCGATCGTATCGATCATGCCAGGCAAAGACGGTCTGGTGCACATCAGCCAAATCGCCAACGAGCGCATCGCTAATGTGGCTGACCATCTGCAAGAAGGTCAGATCGTACGCGTGAAAGTGATCGAGCAAGACGAAAAAGGCCGTATCCGTCTGTCGATCAAAGCCGTGCTGAACGATGAAGCCAATGCAGCTGCGCCAGCCGCTGAAGCAGAGCAAGCACCTGCGGCGGAGTAATGTTGAAGGCCCCTCGTAAAGCGAGGAGCTGCAAACGAAAAAGGCACCTTGCGGTGCCTTTTTTATTGTGCTGCAGCTTTAATTAAGCGTTGGCGCCATTGGCGTTGGCTTTTTTGGCTGCAGTTTTAACCGCATCAGCCGTAGCAGTTGAAGCTGCTTTTACCGATGCATCGGCAAACTCGGCCACTTGTTTGGCTGCTTTGGTCATGCTGTCTACTGCGGCAGCAGTGGCTTGAACGGTCGATTTAACGGCGGCTACGGCAGCATCCGCGCCGGCTGGAGCGTTTTTCACAAAGCGATCCAGGCCAGCAACCACTGATTTATTGAACTCGACATTGCGCTCGTCGATCAGTTTTGAAAATTCGGCTTGCGCTTGTGAAGAGATTTCGTACAGATTGCGTGAGTAAGTGGTAGCTTGCTCAATCGCGGCATCGGTCAGTTTTTGGCGCAGGCTCATTGCTTCTTGCAGATCTTTAACGCCGCTCAGCTGTTTGACAGCTTTAGCGTTGTCTTCCAGCGCTGTTTTAGCAGTTTCGATTTGCAGTTTGGCCAGACGGTCAAATGAATCCAGGGAAATACGGGCAAAGCGCAGGGCGGTTTCGACTTGTTCGGTTGCAAAATTGCTGTATTGTTGCTGTGCGGTAGTCATGACGAGGTCTCCACGATTCGGTTTACTGGGCCACATCGCAAAGGCGATGCTGCGATGCACAATCCGTTGTCATTGTGGAACACGGGTTTGCTGTTGTCAAATATTAATTGCTGCGTTGCACAATGTGGTAAAACTGGCAATTACGTGGCGCTCGCAGGATAATAGAACTCTGCCAAAAAGCATGAGAACAAAGGAAGATGAGCATGGAAAAACGGGTCATCAAGAAGTACCCCAACCGTCGTTTATATGACACGACCACCAGCTGCTACATCACGCTTAATGACGTTAAACAACTGGTGCTCGATGGCATCGATATTCTGATTCAAGATGCCAAGACGGGGGAAGACCTGACCCGCAGTGTGCTATTGCAGATCATTCTGGAAGAAGAAGCCGGCGGCATGCCGATGTTCTCGTATGATGTGCTGACCCAAATCATCCGCTTCTATGGCCATGCCATGCAGGGCTTGATGGGGAACTACCTTGAAAAGAATATGCAGCTCTTTGCCGAGATGCAGCGCCGGCTGCAAGATCAGGCCAAATCGACCATGTCGGCCGACAACCCGATGTTCAGTAATGCCAATCTCTGGGGCGAGTTTATGAAATTCCAGGGCCCGGCTATTCAGAACATGATGGGCAATTACTTGGAAAGCAGTACCAATATGTTTGTGGAAATGCAGCAGCAGCTGCAAGAGCGCGCTAAGCATTTATTTACCGGATTTGGCATGCCCGGCGGTCCGAAAGCGGCGGCTAGCGATGATTTGCATCCCACTACGCCGCCGTCGGCAGTTCCCGCAGAAACACCGGTGGCTGAACCTAAACCAGCGGCTACGCGCAAGCGGGCACCACGTAAAGTTGAGTAGGGTATTGCTCTCTAGCGCTTAGATTGATTGGTTTGTATGGATATACCCCTCAGCCCCGTTTGGGGCTGATTTGTTTTAAGTGAAAATATGGTGATTGAAGATTCTGCGTTTGAAACGCCTTTGAGTGATGACTATTTGCGCCGCTTTGCTGGCATCGGCCGTTTGTATGGCCAGGCCGCTTTACGCCGGTTTGCGCAGGCCAAGGTATGCGTGATCGGTATTGGCGGGGTTGGATCGTGGGCGGCGGAAGCGTTGGCGCGCTCTGGGATCGGGCAAATTACGTTGATCGATTTGGATGATATTTGCGTTTCCAATACCAATCGGCAGTTGCCGGCGTTAGAGGGGCAGTTTGGCCGGATGAAAGTGGCGGCGGTGGCAGAGCGTTTACTGGCGATTAACCCGCAGCTAAAGGTGCGCTGCATTGAAGATTTCATTGCGGCACAGAATTTTGCTGAATATCTGGCTGGGCATGATTATGTGCTCGACTGTATTGATAGCGTCAAGACGAAGGCGGCCTTGCTAGCCTATTGCCGGCGCAATAAATTACCGGTGATTACGGTGGGTGGTGCGGGTGGCCAAATCGATCCGACGCAAATTAAAGTGGATGATTTAAGCCGAACGATCCAGGACCCGCTGGCGGCCAAGGTGCGGAATTTATTGCGCCGTGAGTATGGCTTTGCCAAAAATGGCAAAAAAATGGGCGTGGAATGTGTTTATTCAACTGAACAACTGATGTATCCGCAGGCCGATGGCTCGGTGTGTGCGGCTAAGCCACAGGCGGGAGAGGGTGTGCGCCTGGATTGCGCGGGTGGCTTTGGTGCTGCCATGACGGTGACCGCGACATTTGGTCTGGTGGCGGTATCGCGTGTGTTAGCGAAATTGGCGAAATAGATTTTTCGCTGCGGAAAAAAGAAAAGCCACGCTAAGCGTGGCTTTTCTACTGCTGCTGTGGGCCGAGATTAAGCGGCGCCAACAACTTGCAGAGTAACGTTCACAACAACGTCGTGGTGCAGAGCCAGAGCAACTTCGTACTCGCCAATTGCCTTGAATGGGCCGTTTGGCAGACGTACTTCGAATTTCTTCACTGCAACACCTGAAGCGCTGATGGCTTCGGCGATGTCGTGGTTGGTTACTGAACCGAACAGACGGCCATCAACACCGGCTTTTTGCGCGATGGTGAATGAAGCGCCTTCCAGTTTGGCGGCACGGGCTTGAGCTTCAGCCAGGATTTCAGCTTGCTTAGCTTCCAGTTCAACGCGGCGAGCTTCGAAGTCAGCCAGATTGGCTGCATTCGCGCGTTTCGCTTTGCCTTGAGGGATCAGGAAGTTACGAGCGAAGCCGTCTTTCACTTTAACTACGTCACCCAGTTGGCCCAGGTTAGCCACTTTTTCGAGCAGGATAATTTGCATGTTGATATCTCCTTTCCCGATTAGTGTTGGTCAGTGTAAGGCAGCAGAGCCAGGAAGCGAGCCAGTTTGATGGCAGTCGACAGTTGGCGCTGATATTTGGCTTTAGTACCGGTGATGCGGGCAGGAATGATCTTGCCGTTTTCAGCGATAAAATCTTTCAGGATGGCTACGTCTTTGTAGTCAACTTGAGCGATGCCTTCAGTGGTAAAGCGGCAGAACTTTCTGCGCTTGAAGAGTTGGCGGGACATGGTTTAATCCTCAATTCAAAAAATCAAAAGCTTCGAGATGGAAAATCAGGCTTTGTCGAAATTTCATACTGCGAGCGGCGAGAAACCCTTTGCTTTTAATTGCAGTACCAATCGGTACTTGAGCAATTTGCTGTGCGATGTTGCCGAGGGCAACAAAGAGAATTTCACAATCGACTTTACGTTTTTGCCCGGCTTCGGTTTGCTCTGATTGATGACTAATTGTGCCCTCAATAATTGCAACGCCAGCTGGGGTAGTGCGTAAAGCTTGCCGGTTGAGTAGAACTCCTTCGATTAAAACGTGATTACGCAGAATTCAAAGTCCGAAAATTAAGCGGCTTGACCTTCACCAGCTGATTGAGTCAGAGATTTTGATTTCTCTTCCTTCATCATTGGTGATGCTTCGGTGATGGCAGCTTCAGTTTTCAGAGTCAGGTGACGCAGTACGGCGTCATTGAATTTGAATGCGTGTTCCAGTTCAGCCAAAGTGTCTTGGCCGCACTCGATGTTCATCAGAACATAGTGTGCTTTGTGGATTTTCTGGATTGGGTAAGCCAGTTGACGGCGGCCCCAGTCTTCCAGGCGATGAATCTGACCGTTACCAGTCGTAATCAGTGATTTGTAGCGCTCGATCATTGCAGGCACTTGCTCGCTTTGATCTGGGTGCACGATAAACACGATTTCATAATGTCGCATGTGTTGCTCCTTGTGGTTTGCAGCCTGCCGTTAGCGACCACGGTCAGGCAAGGGATAAGAACCAAAGAGTATAACGCTTTGATTCTGCTTGGGCAAGGTAAGTTTATTTGTCGATTTGATCGATCTTGCCTTGAACTGCCGCCCATTCAGCATGATCAGGGAGTGGCTCTTTCTTTTGCACGATGGCTGGCCAGCGTTGGGCAAGCTCTGCATTCAGGCTGATGTATTCTTGCATTTCGGCGGGCACATCATCTTCGGGGTAGATGGCTTCGACTGGGCATTCGGCCACGCAGAGCGAGCAATCAATGCATTCGTCTGGGTCAATCACTAGGAAATTAGGCCCTTCCCGAAAACAGTCCACTGGACAGACATCTACGCAATCAGTGTATTTGCACTTTACACAGGCGTCGGTCACTACATAGGTCATGGCTTGGTCCTTGAGGGCGAAGATTAGTAAACTAGGCGCATATTTTAACAGAGCTTGGATTGCCCTTGCGCGATCTGGTTCGCGGTAGATGGAGTCGATATTGTCTCAGGAGTATGTTGGGCGTTTTGCACCAAGTCCAACGGGGTTGTTGCATATGGGCTCGTTGATGGCTGCGGTGGCGAGCTTTTTGGAGGCGCGCACTCGTGGTGGGCGCTGGTTGTTGCGGATTGAAGATTTAGATCCGCCACGAGAAATGCCGGGGGCGGCAGAGACTTTTTCGCGGGAAATGCTGCGGTTCGGTATGCATTGGGATGGCGAAATTATCAAGCAAAGCCAGCGTCATGATCGATACCAGCAGGTGTTGGACGAGCTACTCGCCAGTCAGCTGGCGTACCGCTGTAGTTGCAGTCGGAAATTATTGCAGGCTGATGGGCAGTTCGGAATCGATGGCTTTCGCTATGTAGGGCGCTGCCGCTACAAGCTGGTGCCCATGGATGTGCAGCATGCCATTCGCGTGAAAGTGCCAGATGAAGTGACCTCGGTGCAAGACGCGGTGCAAGGGCTTATTGCGCATAACCTCTGGCGTGAACTTGGTGATTTTACGGTGCTACGCGCGGATGGTTTTTGGGCCTATCAATTGGCGGTGGTAGTGGATGATGCCGATTGTGGGGTGACTCATATTGTTCGTGGTGCTGATTTGCTAGACTCGACAACGCGACAATGTTATTTGCAGCAAATTCTCGGTTTTTCTACGCCTGCCTATCTGCATATCCCAGTGATTACAAATTCTAGTGGTGAAAAATTAAGCAAGCAGACATTAGCGCCGGCGCTGCAGGCGGAGAACGAGGTCTTGCAGCTGTGGCAGGCTTTGTATTTGCTTTGGCAAGAGCCGCCTGAATACTTGCGTAAAGTTTCTTTGCCGGAGTTGTGGGCGTGGGCATTTGCGCATTGGCATGCAGGCAAAATGCCGCAAAAACGTAGCGTAGCTGTTACGTTTGACGAGAAAAACGAATATAAATTTCAATAGATGATTGAAATGTCCGTATTATTTATTTAAAGCTGATTTACTGTGCCCAGACTGTCGATGCTTGATGGATGGTCTGAAGGCTGTTTTTAGTAAAATTTGTAGACTGACAGGGACGCCTGTTGCCACAAGTGTGCTGCTCGACGCAACTTGTGGTTTGCCCGCTTCGGAGATTGCTCGTGCATAAATCACCTCGATTCAAAGCTTGTGTGTTGGCCGTTGCCATGGCCACGTTGCCAATCATGAGTCATGCCGCTGGTTTGGGGCGTTTGAATGTCATGTCCGGACTGGGGCAGCCGCTGCGTGGCGAAATCGATCTGGTTTCTGTGCAGCCAAATGAAGCTGATTCTTTGGTTGTGAGTTTGGCCCCGCCTGAGAGCTACTCCAACGCCCAGATTCCTTATCCACCTGCATCGCTGGGGCTGCGTTTTAATATCGAAAAGCGGGCCAATGGCCAGTATTATGTGGTGGTTAATTCCTCACAGCCGATTACTGAGCCCTTTATTGATCTTCTGGTTGAGCTCAACTGGGCTGCTGGCCGGATTCAACGTGAATACACGGCTTTAATCGATCCGGCTGATTACACCGGCGGTGCTAATGCCGAGCGCGCGGCGCGTTATGCCAGTAGCGATCTGCCAGGCACGCAAACAAAGGGTGCGATTAAAGGGGCAAAGGCAAAGAAAGCTCGCGTAGCAGACAACTCGGCTGAAACGAAAGCGCCAGGTGAGGCACCCAAGAAAGAACCGCGCGCTGCTGACAGTGATGCAGGTGCAGCAGCTTCTGGCCAGCATAAAGTGAAAAGTGGCGAAACCCTGGGTGCGATCGCACGCGAGGTGCAGCCGGCTGGCGTGAGTCTCGAGCAAGTGCTGGTTAGTCTCTACAAAAACAATCCAAATGCGTTCGATGGCAATTTGAACCGCCTAAAAAGCGGCAAAATTCTGAATGTGCCTGCTGCTGAGCAAATGCAGCAAATCTCAAAGCAAGAAGCCAGTAAAGAAGTGGCAGTGCAAGCGGCTGACTGGAAGTCGTATCGAACAAAGCTAGCTGAATCTGCGGCGAAAGCGCCGGCGAAAGAGCTGGGCGAGCAGGCGAGTGGCGGCAAGATCACGGCTAAAGTGCAGGATCAAGGCCAGACCGCTGCAGATGCGAACAAAGATGTGCTGAAACTCTCCAAAGCAGCTGATGCGGCCAAAAAAGCCGGTGATCAGGCCAAGGTGAAGGCGCTGGAAGAAGAAATTGCCGCACGGCAAAAGGCGCTCGACGAGGCGAATCAGCGCGTCGCGATGCTGCAAAAGAATGTCACGGACATGGAAAAGCTCGCCGCGATGAAGGCTTCTGCGGCTGCCGCAGTCACTGCGGCGCCAACCTCGGCCCCGACTGCAGCAGCTTCGGCTGCGGCGGTGGCGGCAAGTGAGGTCGCAGCCAGCGAACCGGTGGCTGCTTCAGGCGTGGCCAGCGCTGTGGCGACGGCTAAGCCAAAGCGCCGCGTGCAAATTGAAGCGCCAGTTGAAGAAGAAACGAGCTTGGTTGACGACTTGCTCGGTAACCCGCTAGTGTTGGGTGGCGGCGCATTGGCGCTGGCATTGGGTCTAGGTGGGGTGTGGTACTCGCGCCGCCGCAAGCAGCCAAGTGTTTTTGAAGACAGCATCATTACTGGCGGCGATTTAAAGGCCAACACTGTGCTGGGAAGTACCGGTGGTGGCGTAATTAGCACGCAGGCAACCGAAAATTCTTTTCTGACTGACTTTAGTCGCCAAGGGCTGGGCACAATTGATACCGATGAGGTTGATCCTATTGCCGAGGCCGAAGTGTATATGGCCTATGGTCGTGATGCGCAAGCTGAAGAAATCTTGAAAGATGCGCTGCAAAAAGATCCATCGCGGCTTGAAATTCGGATGAAGTTGTTGGATATCTATGCTGCGCGCAAAGATACTTCGTCTTACGAAGAGCATGCCTCGACCTTGTTTGCGATTACCAATGGTCAGGGCGAGTTCTGGCGTGATGCGGCGATGAATGGCCGCGCAATTGATTCGGAAAATCCACTGTATCAAAAAGAACCTGCAGGCATGGTGGATACCAGCAAACTAGCCGCTGTGGCAGCGCCTGCTGCAGTTGCTGCGGCCGCGGTTGCGCTGAGCGAGCCTGCGGTAGCGCTGGATGAACCTACCGCACCCGATGCACAGTTGTTTGCCAATAACGACCTGGATTTTGAGCTGGATCTGGACAAGGAAGTCGCAGCCGTCGCCGAGCCAATTGCCGCTGCGGCAGTGGTTGAGCCTGCTAGCGCGCTAGATTTGTCGCCGACTGACAATGCGGTTGCCGATTTTGATCTGGATCTGGATGCGGAGCAGAATGTAGAGGCTGCGATTGACTCACTGATTGAAAGTGATTTTGCTGCAGAAACTGCGTTCGAGCCGCAAGCGGCGGTTGAGCCAAGCGCTATGGATGATGGCATGCTGTCGCTCGATTTGCCGATCGATTTGGGTGCGGATTTGTCTGAGACCGCATTGGCCGATGCTAAAGACGATCTCTCGTTTGAGTTGCCGGCCGTTGAGGCGCCGCTTGAATCTGCGCTGGATATCGCGGCTCCGGCTGTCGAGGAAATTGAATCCTTCGATTTGGATCTGCCAGCAGCCGGTGCGCCGGAAACTGCACTTGAGGCTGCGGCTTTGGATGATGCCTCCGCATTGGATCTGGATTTTGATTTTGATCTGGGTTCATCCGCGGCCGAAGCTGCGCCTGAGCTTGGCGCTGTGGCTACGTCGCTGGAAGCGGATACCACGTTCGGTGATATTAGCTTGGATCTTTCTCAGGCGGCGGCCGCGGGCGAGCTTGATTTTGCGGCGGATGATCCGGTGCAAACTAAAATCGACCTAGCTAAAGCCTATATCGATATGGGTGACGTTGAGGGCGCGCGTGAAATCTTGCAAGAAGCACTGCAAGAAGGTAATGGCGAGCAGCAAGCAACCGCCAAAGGTTTGCTGGACGAACTCTAAGCGCTACGGTTAATTTTTGCCTGCAGTACATTCAATCACGCTCTGGCTTTGGCTGCTTTGTTGCTTGCCAAATTCAGGGCGTTCTTTATTGCTAGCCTTGCTGGCACTGCTATTGCCTGCGGCCTGGTGCTTGGCGCGTGAGCGTGTCAGGCGCAGCCTGCCGCGTATCAAGTGGTTGCTGTTGGCTACGGCGCTGATTTACGGCTGGACCACGCCGGGCGAGTACATCTGGGCAAGTAGCTGGTCACCTACGCAAGAAGGTATTGAGCTGGCGCTGGATCAAATCTTGCGTTTGTCGGCGGTGATCCTCAGCTTGCAGATCGTTTTGCATTACTTGACGCGTCGTGACTTGGTGATTGGCTTGGTGCATTTACTTTGGCCGCTGTCGTTTTTATGTGTGCCGATTGAGCGTTTTGCAGTGCGCTTGGCGCTGACCATAGAAGCTGCAGAGCAGTTGCTCGAAACACGACACACTTTTGCGCAGTTACTTGCGCAGCTCCATGCGCCTACCGAAGCGCCGGCAACGGAAAATCAGCCTTTGCCCGTGCTTCCATCGTTAAAGCCGTGGCAATGGGGTGTACAATGCCTGCTGTTAAGCGCTTGTGTCTTAACGTTGCTGAAATGGAATTAAAAAGTGGGTATGAAACGATTTGCACTGGCGGTCGAGTATGACGGGCAGGCATTCAATGGCTGGCAAATCCAGCCTGATCGCCAGACGGTACAGGGCGTCATGGAGCAGGCTGTTGGCAAAATGGCCGGACATCCATTGCGGGTCCATGCAGCTGGCCGTACTGACGCAGGGGTGCATGCCACGCGGCAAATTGTCCACTTTGATACCGATGCCAAGCGTCCAGTTACCGCTTGGGTGCGAGGGGTAAATAGCTTCCTGCCGGCTGGGGTTTCGGTCTTGTGGGCGCAGGAAGTGCCCGAGCACTTTCACTCGCGTTTTGTCGCCACTGCTCGGCATTATCGCTATCTCTTGTTGCAACACCCCATTCGCCCAAGCCTACTGGCGGGCAAGGTGGGCTGGCTGCATCAGCCGGTGAGCTTAGAGGCGATGCAAGCCGCGGCGGCTTATCTGTTGGGCGAGCATGATTTTTCCAGTTTTCGTGCGGCTGAATGTCAGGCCCTCTCGCCTGTGAAGCAGATGCTGCGGGTCGAAATCGGCCAGCAGGCGAATATGTTGTATTTCGATTTCTCAGCGACGGCGTTCCTGCACCATATGGTGCGCAACATCATGGGAGCCTTACTGCATATTGGCAAAGGCAATGAATCGCCAGACTGGATGGCATGGCTGCTCGCTCAGCAAAATCGCGCGGTCGCGCCGCCGACTTTTATGCCGGATGGTCTGTATCTGACCGGGGTTTCTTATCCCGCCGAGTTTGGTTTGGCAACCGAGCCAGACCGCCGCTATGGCTTGATCTGATGGGGTGCCAATGAAGACCCGAATTAAAATCTGTGGTTTGCGCGATCGCGAGACCTTGTTGCAGACCATTGCGCAGGGCGCAGATGCAATTGGCCTAGTGTTTTATCCGCCTAGTCCTCGTTGTGTCACAGTCGAGGAGGCTGCGGCGCTGTGCTCGGGCTTGCCGGCATTTGTGAGTTTAGTGGGCTTATTTGTTAACCCTGCTCCAGTCGAGGTGCAGGCCGTGCTGGAGAAAGTGCCGCTCGATTTGCTGCAATTTCATGGCGATGAGTGCTTGGCCGAGTGTGTGCAATACGGGCGCGCATTTATCAAGGCAGTCAGGGTTAAACCTGACATAAATTTGGTAGAATACGCCCAGCAATATGCGCATCCCTTGTGTCGTGGCCTCTTGGTCGATGCTTGGGTGGATGGTGTGCCGGGGGGGACCGGTGAAGCATTTGACTGGCAGTTACTGCCCGCCGATTTGCCGCTGCCGTTGATTTTGTCTGGCGGATTGTATCCAGATAACGTCGCGATGGCCATCGAGCGGGTTAGCCCTTGGGCGGTCGATGTGTCCAGCGGGGTGGAGCGCAGTAAGGGAATCAAGGATTTGGATCGGGTTCAGGCATTTATTGATGCCGTACATAGTGTGAGAAAAAAATGAACGACAGATATCAGCAGCCGGATGCACGTGGTCACTTTGGTCAACATGGCGGTATCTATGTCGCCGAAACCTTGATGCCTGCGTTGGAAGAACTCAAGCGCGAGTTCGAAGCCGCCATTCAAGATCCGGCGTTTATGGCCGAATATCGCCATGATTTGAAGCATTATGTGGGTCGTCCAAGCCCGATTTATCATGCCCAGCGCTGGTCGGAAGCACTGGGCGGCGCGCAGATTTATCTGAAACGCGAAGATTTGAATCATACGGGCGCGCATAAGGTTAACAACACCATTGGTCAGGCCTTGCTGGCGCGGCGGATGGGTAAAAAACGGGTAATTGCTGAAACTGGCGCTGGCCAGCATGGCGTAGCCTCGGCGACCGTTGCCGCGCGCTATGGCATGGAGTGCGTGGTGTATATGGGGGCCGAAGACGTGGCCCGTCAGGCGCCGAATGTTTTCCGCATGAAGCTCTTGGGCGCCACAGTGGTTGCGGTTGAATCTGGTACGCGCACGCTCAAAGACGCTATGAATGAAGCGATGCGGGATTGGGTAACCAACGTCGATTCTACTTACTACATTATCGGTACTGCTGCCGGCCCGCACCCGTATCCACAGCTGGTGCGCGATTTCCAGGTAGTGATTGGCGAAGAATGTAAGGTGCAAATGCAGGAAATGCTCGGCCGCCAACCGGATGCGGTGATCGCCTGCGTAGGTGGTGGCTCGAACGCGATTGGTATTTTCCATCCGTATATCCAAGTACCTGGCGTGCGCCTGATTGGCGTAGAGGCGGGCGGTGATGGGGTGGAAACCGGCCGGCACGCGGCGCCGCTGACTTCCAACGCCAAAGTGGGTGTGCTGCACGGCCAGCGTTCGTATCTGATGCACGATGCCGATGGCCAGATCAGCGAAACTCACTCGATTTCTGCCGGCCTTGACTATCCAGGCGTTGGTCCTGAGCACAGCCATTTGAAAGACATTGGTCGCGCCGAATATGTGGCGATCAATGACGATGAAGCCATGCAGGGCTTCCATGATCTGTGTAAGTACGAAGGGATTATCCCAGCGCTGGAATCGAGCCACGCGCTGGCGCAAGCAGCCAAAATGGCCAAGACCATGAGTAAAGACCAAGTGCTGCTGGTGAACTTGTCTGGTCGTGGCGATAAAGACATCCCAACCATTGCCCGCAAATTGGGGATTCAACTCTAATCGCCAGGGTATTGCCCTGTAGGCTAATTAATTTATAGGTTTGGTAGATATACCCTCATGTCACGTATTAATTCAGTAATGCAGCAACTGCAGGCGCAGCAGCGTCAGGCCCTGATTCCATTTATTACCGCTGGTGATCCTAAGCCCGGCCTGACCGTAGAGCTGATGCACGCTCTGGTCGCCGGTGGCGCCGACATCCTCGAGCTGGGTGTGCCGTTTTCCGATCCGATGGCCGATGGCCCAGTTATTCAGCGTGCTTCTGAGCGAGCGCTAGCGCACAAAGTCTCACTGCGCACGGTGCTGGAATTGGTGGCGCAATTTCGCCAAACCAATACCACGACCCCTGTAGTTTTGATGGGTTATGCCAATCCGGTTGAGGCGATGGGCTATGAAGTTTTTGCCCAAGCGGCGGTCGCCGCCGGCGTGGATGGTGTATTAACAGTTGACATGCCCCCCGAAGAAGCGGAAGAATCCGTCGCCGTTTACAAACGACACGGTCTAGACCCGATTTTCCTCTTGGCGCCCACGACGCCAGAAGAGCGGGTAAAAGAAGTTGCACGCATGGCCAGCGGCTATGTGTACTACGTGTCGCTGAAAGGCGTAACAGGCTCGGCCAATCTGGACGTTGCCAATGTGGCTGAGAAATTGGCCTTTTTGAAACAATATCTGCAGATTCCGATTGGCGTTGGCTTCGGGATTCGTGATCCGCAATCCGCCCAGCAGGTGGCCCGAGTGGCCGATGCGGTGGTGATTGGCTCACGCTTGGTGCAGGAAGTTGAACAGGGTGAGGCGGGGCTTGCGCAACGTCTGACCGAATTTTTGTCCGCAGTGCGTGCGGCGATGGATAGCGCGCGCGTCTGAGGGCGCAGGAGTACACAATGAGCTGGTTGCAGAAACTTTTACCCCCCAAGATCAAGAGCCGTACCACGCCGAATACCTCGGCTGTGCCAGAAGGCCTGTGGAGCAAATGCTCGGCCTGCAGTGCGGTGCTGTATCGCTCTGATCTGGAAAACAACCTGGAAGTGTGCCCGAAGTGCGGCTTTCACAATGCCGTTTCCGCGCGAGCGCGGCTCAACCAGCTGCTGGATGCCGAAGGCCGCTATGAAATCGCCTCGGAAGTCAAGCCGATCGATATTCTGAAATTCAAGGCCAACAAGCGCTATAGCGACCAGCTGACCGCATCGGCCGCCAGTACGGGTGAAGATGATGCGCTGGTGGTGATGCAGGGCAGTATTCTGACCGTGCCAGTGGTAGTGGCGGCGTTTGAATACAAGTTCATCGGCGGCTCAATGGGCTCGGTGGTGGGCGAGCGTTTTGTGCGTGGCGTAAAAGTGGCGCTGGAAAACGATCTGCCGTTTATTTGTGTGGCCGCTTCCGGTGGCGCGCGGATGATGGAAGGCTTGAATTCCCTGATGCAGATGGCCAAAACCAATGCCATTCTCACCAAACTGTCAGAGAAAAACCTGCCGTTTGTATCCTTGCTCACCGACCCGACTATGGGTGGGGTATCGGCCTCATTTGCCTTCCTGGGTGATGTGGTGATGGCCGAGCCGGGCGCGCTGATTGGCTTTGCCGGGCCGCGTGTGATCGAGCAAACCGTGCGCGAAAAACTGCCGGAAGGCTTTCAGCGCTCGGAATTCCTGCTGGAAAAAGGCGCTATCGATATGATCGTTGATCGGCGCGAGCTGCGTCAGCGTCTGGCTGACGTGCTGACCCTCTTGAACAATCAGGCTGCTGTGAATTAATGACTGCTGCAAGGTTAAGTGAGGCCAATTCGCTGGCCGAATGGCTGAGCTACCTTGAAGGTTTGCACCCCATGGCCATCGATATGGGGCTGGCGCGGGTGCAAGCGGTACAGCAGCAAATGGCCTTGCTGCCAACTTGTCCGGTCATCACCGTGGCGGGCACCAATGGCAAGGGCTCGGTCTGCGCCATGCTCAGTAAAATTCTGAGCTTGGCGGGCTACAAGGTGGGTACTTACACCTCACCACATCTGCTGCATTACAACGAGCGGATTACCATCAATGGCCAGCCCGCGGCTGATCACGACATCGTGGCCATCTTTGCCCAGATTGAAGCCGCCCGTGGCGATGTATCCCTGAGCTATTTCGAATTTGGCACCTTGGCCGCCGTGCACCACTTTATGCAGTCGGCAGTGGATGTCATGGTGCTGGAAGTGGGCTTGGGTGGTCGCTTGGATGCCGTGAATATCTTTGAGCCCACCGCTTCGGCGGTGGTGACCATCGGGATTGATCATCAAGCCTATTTGGGTGACACGCGCGAAGCGATTGCGCTAGAAAAAGCCGGCGTCTATCGCGCGGCAGTGCCAGCCTTTTGCGCTGATCCGCAGCCACCCCACACCTTACTTGAACATGCTGCGCAGATCGGCGCGCCATTGCAGCTGATTGGCCGTGATTTTGGCTACGCACTGCAGGCAGAAGGTCAGCAGTGGAGCTGGCAAGGGGCCAATGGTACGCGTAAAAATGCCTTGCCCATTCCGGCTTTGCGCGGCAAATATCAACTGGCAAACGCCAGCTTGGTCATCGCCTTGCTCGAGGCGCTCAAGCCGCAGCTTCCTGTGAGCTTAAACGACATCAAACGTGGCCTGCTTGAAGTCGAGTGGCCGGCTCGTTTCCAGGTATTGCCCGGCAGGCCAGTTGTGGTGCTGGATGTAGCGCATAACCCCCATGCGGCATTGGTTTTTAAAAGCTGCCTTGACCAGATGGCGTATCACCCGGTGACACATGCTGTGCTGGGTATGATGCAGGATAAAGATGTCGCGGGTGTGCTCGACATTGTGGCCGACCGGATTGATGTTTGGCATGTGGCTGCCCCGCAATTGCCGCGTGCGCTGCCAGCCGCGCAGCTGGCCGAGCTTATCCTGCAACGGGCACCACGGGCACGGGTAGTGCAATACGAAAGTGTTGAAAAAGCTTACCGTGCCGCCTGTGAGAGCGCTGCCGAAGCTGATAGAATCTTGGTCTTTGGATCTTTCTTCACCGTGTCGGAAGTGCTGCAGGCACGCGGATAATTTTATGGCGAATGTAAGCGACGAATTGTTGCAGCTGCGTAAACGAGCGCGGCGACGTTTGGTTGGGGCGATCGCCTTGGTGGTTTTTGCATTAACCGTGCTGTGGACGGCACTGGATGGCGAGCCACCTAAATCCTTACTTGAGCAACAAACCGTCGAAATCATTTCCAGCGCACCGGCGTTATCGTCGGTCGTCAGTCTCAATTCACCACAGCCCGCTAGCAGTCAGGCCGCCAGTGCCGTAGTCGCAGAGGCAAGTACTGCCATTGAAGCCGAGCCATTGCCAGTCGAGCCGATTGCGGATGCCTCACGTGTCGCGCCAGTGGCTTTGCCAGGTAAATTGGTAACACATCAGGAAAATGCGCCTAAAGCGGTTGAGCCTGCCCAGCCCGTGGAAGTTGTCAAAGCGCCAAGCCCTAAACCAAGTGCTAAACCTGCGCCAACCCCCAAACCCACTGCTAAGCCCACACCGCTGAGCACCAAAAAGCCGCAAGCTACCAAAGCCCCGGCGGCCGATCCCAAAGCAATTCTCGAAGGCGGCGGTTTGCCACCTGCAAGCAGTAGTAGCGACAAAATCTATTACATTCAGATTGGTGCGTTTGCTGACGCTGAAAAAGCCGCGCAAACCGTGAAAAAACTGAAAGACGCTGGTATTCCGGCACGCAGCGAAGTTGTAACGACCAGCAAAGGCGAGCTAACCCGCGTGCGCATTGGCCCGGGTAATGATGAGGCCAAGGCCAAAGTCTGGCTCAAGCGGCTGGAGTCGCTGGGTGTGCAAGGTACTCTGGTTAGCAAACCTGCCCCATGACCCAGTTTGATTACATTGTGCTTAGCGTGCTTGGTTTATCCATGCTGCTATCGGTGTTACGCGGTTTAACGCAAGAGATCATGGCGCTGCTGGCTTGGGTGCTGGCTTTCTGGGCAGCTAGTCATTTTGCCGAGACGGTTGCCGCTTGGCTGCCAGCAAGCTTGCAGATGGAGAGCCTGCGCTATATTGCGGCTTTCGTGGTGGTGTTTTTTGTGACGTGGCTGCTGTCGGCGATTGTGCGCATCACCTTGAATCAGTTTATTACGGCCACTGGCCTCAAGCCGGTGGATCGCCTGCTTGGGGCTTTGTTTGGCATTGCGCGTGGCTTTTTGCTGTTGCTCACCTTAGTGATGCTGGCGGGACTAACGAGCTATCCGCGCTCGCCCGAGTGGCGAAATGCCATGTTTAGCCCGCTGTTTGAGCGTAGCGCCGAATTAGTCAAACCATTGCTGCCGCCAGTGCTGGCCAGCAAGGTCAAATTTGAATGAATTTTTGCAAGTCGAAGGGGCTCTGACCAATGTGTGGCATTCTAGGTGTGGTCGCCAAAACGCCGGTTAATCAAATGTTGTACGATGGCCTTCTGGTGCTTCAGCACCGCGGCCAAGATGCAGCCGGTATCGTAACCGCCGAGCAGCATGTGCTGCATATGCATAAAGGGCAGGGTCTGGTGCGCGATGTATTTCGCACCCGCAATATGCGCTCTTTGCAAGGCAATGCGGGGATTGGCCATGTACGCTATCCGACCGCTGGTTCTGCCTCTAGCCTGGCAGAGGCGCAGCCGTTTTACGTCAATAGCCCGTTCGGGATTGTGTTGGCCCACAACGGCAATCTGACCAACGACAAGCAGCTGAAAGAAGAGATGTATCGCACCGACCTGCGCCACATCAACACCAATTCAGATTCCGAAGCGCTCTGTAATGTATTCGCCCACGAAATTTCACGTCGCGTGAGTGGCCCGCAAGTGGATGCTGCGACCATCTTCGAGGCAATTAAAGCCGTACACGGCCGCGTGAAAGGCGCTTATGCCGTGGTGGCCATCATTGCCGGCTTTGGTATGGTGGCCTTCCGTGATCCGCATGGCATCCGCCCGCTGACACTGGGCGTGCATGAAACGCCGGAAGGGCGCGAATATATGGTCGCCAGCGAATCGGTGGCCTTGGATGTCTTGGGCTTTAAATTTGAGCGCGATATTGCCCCCGGCGAGGCGATTTATGTGACTTTTGATGGCGAGTTTTATAGCCAGCAATGCCACAGCAGCCCGCAACTGATTCCATGTATTTTCGAGCATGTGTACTTTGCCCGACCCGATACCATCATCGATGGCATCTCTGTGCACGAAGCACGCCTGAAAATGGGCGAGCAGCTGGCCGAGAAAGTACGCCAGCAAGTGCCGGCGCTGGATATCGATGTGGTAATCCCGATTCCGGATACCAGCCGTGATGCCGCACTGCAATTGGCCGATGCGCTGGGCCTGCCGTATCGCGAAGGTTTTATGAAGAACCGCTATATCGGCCGTACCTTCATCATGCCGGGGCAGGCAAGCCGTAAAAAATCGGTACGCCAGAAATTGAACCCGATTGCAGTCGAATTCCGTGGCAAAAACGTGCTGCTGGTGGATGACTCGATCGTGCGCGGTACCACCTCGAAAGAAATTGTGCAGATGGTGCGCGATTCGGGGGCGAAAAAGGTGTACCTGGCTTCAGCTGCGCCACCGGTGAAATTCCCTCACGTGTATGGCATTGATATGCCAACCCGCAATGAGCTGATTGCCACTGGCCGTGATGAAGTACAAATTGCCGCCGAAATCGGCGCTGATGGCGTGATTTATCAAGACCTCAGCGCGCTGATTCAAGCCTGTAGTGATGCCAGCGGTGGCAAAATTAGCGTGTTTGAAACTTCCTGCTTTGATGGCCGCTATATCACCGGCGACATCACCGATGCTTATCTGGATGAACTGGAAGCCAAGCGCCTGTCGCCGCTCTCGACCAAAGCCGATAACACTGGCTCGGTAGTCGACCTCAATATTGGTGTTGGTGAGCAAAATTTGATTTAATGGCCTGAGAACGCCATGCAACGGGAGCTTTGGCTCCCGTTTTTCTTGGCGCCGCAGTTGAATAAAAAGACAAAGGAATACTGATGTTTGACCTGGATGATCTGCACCCCGAAACCCTGGCCGTGCGCGCGGGCACACTGCGTACCGAGTTTGGCGAACACTCAGATGCCATGCATCTGACTTCAAGTTTTGTGGTGGGCTCGGCTGAAGAAGCCGCGCTCAAATTCACCGGGCAAATGCCAGGCTACATCTATTCACGCTTTACCAATCCGACCGTGAGCGCCTTTGAGCAACGCTTGGCGGCGCTGGAAGGGGGCGAGCGCGCAGTGGCGACCGCGTCCGGTATGAGCGCGATTTTGGCGCTGTGCATGGGGCTTTTGAAGGCGGGCGATCATATCGTGTCGTCCAATAGTCTATTTGGCGCGACGATTCAGCTGTTTAATGCCTACCTGGGTAAATTTGGGGTTACGGTGAGCTATGTGTCACCCACCGAGCCCGCAGCGTGGGCAGCTGCCGTTACGCCGAACACCAAGCTGTTTTTCCTCGAAACGCCGTCCAATCCGCTGACTGAAATTGCCGATTTAGCCGCGATTAGTGCGATTGCCCATCAGCATGGTGCTTTACTGGTGGTGGACAATTGTTTCTGCTCGCCGGCCTTGCAGCAGCCTTTGAAATTGGGGGCGGATATCGTTGTGCATTCGGCCACCAAATACATCGACGGGCAAGGGCGTGTGCTGGGTGGCGCGGTAGTGGGCAGTCATGCGGTGCTGGAGCCGATTTATCTATTCCTGCGCACTGCCGGCCCGACTTTGTCGCCATTTAATGCCTGGGTGCTACTCAAAGGACTAGAAACCTTGGGTATTCGCATGAAAGCGCATTGCGAAAACGCACTCAAATTGGCTACGTGGCTAGAGGCGCAGCCGCAAGTGAGCAAGGTCTACTATCCGGGGCTGACCAGCCATCCGCAATACGAGCTAGCGCAGCGCCAGCAAACCGGCGGCGGCGGGGTAGTATCTTTTGATCTGGTGGGGGGCAAAGCGGCCGCTTGGGCCTTGATTGATTGTGTGCAACTGATGAGCCGCACCGCCAATCTGGGCGACACGCGCACCACCATCACGCATCCGGCGACCACCTCGCATGGCCGCCTGACACCGGAAGCCCGCGCTGCTGCGGGTATTGGCGATGGCTTGGTGCGTATTTCGGTGGGCTTGGAACACGTGGATGATCTGATTCGCGATTTGCAGCAGGGCTTCTAATCGGCGGCCAGATGCTAGGCAGTCCATGTAAAAAAACGGCACCTTGGGTGCCGTTTTTCTTGCGGCCTTGCAATATACCCTTGGTGGGTATTGTTCCCAATTAAAGGAAGTAATTGAGTACGCCATCCATGCCCACGGTATTGATCACGTACGGGGCTTCAGCCTGAACTTTGGGCTTGGCATGCAGCGCCACGCCAAAGCCAGCGGCGTGCAGCATCGGCAAGTCATTGGCCCCATCGCCCATGGCCACCACCTGTTCGGGGCGCAGACCCAGCGCTTCGCGGTGGGCAATCAGCTCGGTTTTCTTGCGCTCGGCATTGATAATATCGCCCACCACGCGGCCAGTGAGCTTGCCGTTTTCGACTTCCAGCACATTGGCAATGGTGGTCGTTAGGCCCAGCCGAGCCTGTAGTTTTTCAGTAAAGAAAGTAAAGCCGCCCGAGATCAGCAAGGTTTTGGCGCCGGCCGCCTGAAAGCCTTTCAGCATGGCCTCGGCACCTGGCATCAGGCGCAAGCGCTCGCTGTACACGCGCTCCAAGGCGCTTTCTTCTAGCCCGGCTAATAGGGCCACCCGACGGGTGAGGCTGGCATTGAAATCCAGCTCGCCGCGCATCGCAGCGGCGGTAATAGCGGCAACTTCTGGCTTGATGCCGACCATGTCGGCAATTTCATCAATGCACTCGATGGTGATCAGGGTGGAATCCATATCCATCACCACCAGACCAATGTCAGTGACGCGGATGTCTTCGGGAATAAACGCAAAATCCAGCGCATTGGATTGGCAAAAATCAGCCACCGCTTCTTCATTGGCGATGTCGGCGCCCTGCAGGCGAAAGGCTTGCTGATGGATGGCCTCGATGCTGTGCGCGCCAGCAAGGCGGGCCAATTGCTTGAGATGCTGGGTTTCAATGTGCGGAGCCTGAATAACAAGACGGTGCATGCGGATCTTCTCGTGGATTAAAAAGGCGCCTCAGGCGGATTGGCCGGTTTGAGGCTTTGAAAAATCATGGCAAAAATCGCGGCCACCAGCACCCCGAGCAGGGTTTCGAGTAGGCGATTTTCTGCGGCCTGCTTTGCGAGTTGCCCATGCAGGCCAAAAAAGGCCAGCAAGATATAAATCAGCAGGGTACTGACGGCGGCGATGTACATCAGCCCATTGGCAAAGGCGATCGGCAGTAGGGCGGCCACCAGCGAAATGAGCGCCAGCAGCAGCCACAAATTATGTAACGGGAAAATCAGCCACCAGGCTAGCAATGAAGCTAGCAACACCCCCACGATCCGCAGCCAGATATTAGTCATGGTTTGGGCGTGTTCGGGTTTGAAGACCATCAAGGTGGTAATCGCCGCGATGCTGGGCACCGATAGGCCCGCTTGATGGGCAATAAAAAAGCTAAAGGTGCAGGCAAAGGCCAGCAAAATGCCAAAAGTTAGCCCAGCCCGTTCGCCTTTGCGCAGTGAATGATACTCACGCCGCCAATTCGGTGGCTTTACTAGATTGAGCGGGTTATTCATCCGCGGCGCAAACGCCATACTCAGCGCCATGGTTAGCACCGCGCCCAGCACATACATCGGTAAAAAATCCGCAGTGATAAAGGAGCCCGGATACCCCACCAGATATGCGCTGGCCATCGAGCGCAGGGTGATATCTAGCGTAAAACCCGCTGCCATATTGGCGCCAATGAGGCTAATGAGTACCACAATTCCGCTGAGCCACCAGCCCCAGTGCTCATTGAGGCTCATACTGAGTGTGGCAGCGGCAAGAATGGCCAGATTGCCCAGTAGCATGCTTTCCAGCCGCACTCGGCGGCGATGGCCAATATCGCTAATCAGCGTATAAAAAACGGCAAAGCCCAGCATGCCGGCTTGCATCGGCTGTCCCAGCCACAATAAAACCCCGAGTGGCAAAGCAAAGGCCATTGCCCCTAGCAGCATGCGCGAGGGGTGAAAGGCTTTGAGCTGGGGTTTAAGCGGGGCCAGCAGCTGGGCAAGCATTAGGCGAGGCTCAAGCGCCGTGGCACTTTTTGAATTTTTTACCCGAGCCGCAATGGCAAGGGTCGTTGCGGCCCACTTTCGGCTCTTCGCGGACCACTTGCTCGACCTTGCCGAATTTATTTTCCAGCACGTAGTACATCACGTCTTCGATGTGCCATGGCAGCTCGGAAATCCGCTCTTCGCGCTCTTTGATGCTTAGCAGGCTCTGGCCTTCTTCAAGGTCTTCTTCATCGGTCAGGGCCAGTGCCAGAATTTTATCTACGGCGCTATCGAGCTCTTCGCTCTGGCTTAAAAGCTTATCCCACGCCTCGGCGCGCGCTTCAATCCCGGCATAAAAACCGGACGCCCAGTAGGCCCCCATGGTTTTTTGCCAGCGCTCGTCTTGTTCTTCATCCGACAAAATCACCGGCACATACAGTGGATTTTCGCCCGGATTATCGCGCCGGCTGATGGAAAATGCAGCTTTGATGCTGGCCATATGCTGGCGAATCAGGCTAAAGATCTCGTCCGCTTCGGCGTGCGAGTCAAATTCGGGTGGCGTACCGGCAAAAACGGCGGGCAGCCATTCGTCTTCGGCGACTTCGTCCGGGCCGATGGCGAGGGCCACCAGAAAGCCATCGAGCATTTCCACGTCCATGGTTTCGCCCGGCGTACGGGGCGACATCAGAAAGCCATCGAGTGCTTCGAGCTGATCGTTAGTGAGTAAGGTGTTGCTCATGATTGAATTTCCATTGATGAAGATCGGCGATCAGCCATTCGTTAAATTCCCGACTGCCGGGGCGAAAGCCATAGCGATAAAAAAAGCCATAGGCGGTATGAGTGCTGTGCACTTGCAATTGCGCCAGCTGCGCGCAATGACCATGCAGGGCGATTTCTTGCAACAGCGCGGCGCCAATGCCCTGATCTTGCCAGGCGGGGGCAACCAGGAGCACATTGATTTCGCCATCGTTATTCAGTTGCGCCACTCCCTGCAGCACACCCGCCTGCGTCGCGACGAGGCTCACCAATTGGGCAGCCGGCGGATGGGTGAGCAGATACAAAATCTCCTCTTGCCAGTGGGCCATGTCTTCGGCGCTTAAATCCTGTAAATCCAGCTCATCGCAGGCGAGCAAGCTATCGCGCACGATCTCGGCGAGTGGGGCTAAATCGCTGCTTTGCAGCGGGCGTATCAGCGTATGCATTGGCAAATTATACCGGTTTCGGCGCAGTGCCGGCAGCAACGCTGCTTGAGCGGCGAATTGTTGTATTTGATTTCGATATGCTTACGCATTGATGAACGAGCGTGCAGACAATGGCATGATGAAAAGCTGATGACGAATAAGGCGGGTAAGAGCGTGTTTAAAATCAGGCTGTTGGCGTTAGGGGGCTTAGGGCTGGTTGGGGTGCAATCGGCTAGCGCGGTGACGGCGCAGGAATACGCCGCCTTGCAGCACTATGCCCAACAGCTTAACCCGGCCGCCGCCAGCATGGCGACGCTGGTGCCTGGCGAGCGGCCATTACGCCGTGGCATGCAGGGCGAAGACGTGAAATTGGCCAAGCAGCGGCTGACCGAGTTGGGTTTTCCGCTGCCGCTGGATGAGCAATTTGGCCCCGAGCTGGATGCCACTTTGCGTGAGTTTCAGCTGGGCCTGAGCATGAAAGAAGATGGGGTGCTGGATAAACAAACCCGCTTTAATCTCAATCTCACCGATGCCAAGCGGGCCGCCTTGCTGCAATGGCAATTACCGCAAATGTATACCCTGCTACAGCATGCGCCCGAACGCTATGTAGTGATTAATATTCCAGCCTATACCCTCACGGCCTATCAGGGCGGGCAGCAAGTTTTAAGCTCGCGGATTGTCATTGGCAAAACCGATCGCGAAACGCCGCTGCTGGCCACCCAGATTGCCGCGATTAAATACAACCCCAACTGGAGTGTGCCGCCGGTGGTGATCAAACATGATCTGCAGCAGGGCGGCAAACTGAATCTGGCCAAAATCCAGAAGCATAAATTGCGCATGCTCGATGCGGACGGCAATGCCGTCGATCCGGCCACCGTGTCGGCCGAAGGCGGCTTGGGGCGCTATCGCTTTGTGCAAGACCCGGGCGCGAATAATGCCTTGGGCCGTCTCAAATTCGAGCTAACCGCCAGCAATGGCATTTACCTGCACGATACACCCAGCAAGGGGCTATTCGGCCGGGAAAACCGCGCAGCTTCGTCGGGCTGCGTGCGAGTACAGCAATGGCAGCAGCTGGCGGCTTGGGTGCTGGGGGTGAATGCCGGCACCATAGGCCAGCGGGTGGCGAGCAAAAAAACCTACACCGAAGCGGTGGCCGCGCCGGTGAAAGTGTATTTTGTGTATTGGCCCGCCCAGCTGGAGGGCGAGAAAGTGCGCTGGTATGCCGATATTTATCAGCAATACCAAACCAGCCGTGGGATTAATGCCGCGCTCAAACTGCCCGACAATCCGGCGCCCAGCGCGATTGGCCAGGTCGCCACCGCACCCAAACCTTAGCCAGGGGCTAAGCGCTCGCGTAGCGCCTCGACAATAAAATCAATAAATACCCGGTATTTGCGTGGAACCGAAGCACGAAAAGGGTAGACGAGATATACCGGGGTTGGGTTTGCATGCCACTCAGGCAGTAAGGGCTCCAGTAGCCCTAGCTCGCAATAGGTTTGCCCCACAAACTGTGGCAACAACGCAATGCCATAGCCACAGATCGCGCTGACTGCCAGTGTGGGGTTGGTGTCGCTACATAAAATCGGCTGCAGTGGGGCGGTCAGCTCTTGCTCGCCATTGAGCAAGCGCCATGCGCGCGAATGCTGGTAATCATCGTTAATTAGCGTGGTGTGCTGCAATAACTGATCCGGATGCGTCAGCGGTGGCGCGCTGGCCAGATAGCGGGGCGAGGCATACAGCTTATCGTGGGCATAGCCTAGCGTTTTGGCCACCAGTCGTTCATCACCCACCCGGCCGACCCGAATACAAAAATCCACCCCGTCCGCCCCCGGCGAAATCAGCCGGTTATTGGAATCCACCCGAATCCGCAAGCCCGGGTGCAAACGCGCCAGCTCGGCCATCAAAGGGCCAACTGCATACTGCGATAGTGATGGCGTGGTGCTGATCCATAAATCGCCATCCAGGCCTTGCTGGGTGTCTTCAATATCCAGCCGGACCTGACCGAGCAGTTCGCGCAAGGCCACCGCATGAGGTAAGAGTTTTTGCCCGCTCTCGGTCAGCGTCATGCGCCGGGTACTACGCAGCACCAGCACGGTGGCGAGCTCTTGCTCTAATTCACGGATTAATTGGCTGATATGACTTTTGGCACACCCACGTTCGGCTGCGGCGGCGGTAAAGCTGCCAAGACGGGCCAGTGCTTCAAAGGCAAGTAAGGAATCGGGTGGCAGGATTGTTTTCATGAGAGAACGGAGTGTTTGTTTTTAAACGCTTATCGGCGGATTAGCGCCCGTCTATGATGAGTGCATCGAGACATTAACGCAATATCAAAAACAAAAGGAGCTGATCATGCTACGGTTTCTTACTGAGCTTGTTCGTCGCTTACGAGAAGGCGCGCGTACCCCCGCTTACGATGCTTTTTCGCACTCACCTTTCTATTTAAATAGCCACTGGCAACAGCCACAACGCCGGCGGCCGCTGTGCTGCGAGGAAGAAACCCTGGAGCGTTTGCGCGATCGTTGGCGGATTATGTAATCGAGACCGTACGTAAAGGCAGTCGCCGCTGAAGTCAGCGTCAGTGATTGAACGTGCCAGCGGTAGTCCCCCAAAAACAATGCCCCGTTAATCCGGGGCATTGTTTTATGCTGGGCAGCGCTTATTGCTGCTGTTTATGTAGCGCCGTGGTGGGGTATGTGCCCACCGCCTTTTGCAAATCACGAATAGCGGCACTGAGCTGATCTTGAAAATGCGCTTCCACCAGCAGGGTACTCGAGACATCTTCCATCCCATCGTGAATGATGCTCATCAGGGCGTTTTCTTGGCTATCGGTGAGCTGCAGCCCCACCAGTGCGACCTCCACCCGCATGATGATGTTATTCAGAATCAGCGAAGCCGACGCCCGGCCTGTGCGTTGTAGCTCATCAATATTGGCCAGCGTTTCGGTCAGCTGCTGGATGGTTTGCTCAATGACCGAGCCGCGTGACTCGGATTCGGCGGAGGTGTTAAGCGAATCCAGCCGTACTTCGGCGGCCTCCACCAGCATGGCAAGGTGATCGCGTAGCCGCCCGCAACGCTCGGGGTCGTCTTGCGGTAAATTGGTAATCAGGGTGCGGGTATGCGGGTAGGTGATGGCGAGGCGATTGCGGTATTGGGTGATCCGGTCCATGCCCGCCATATGCTGCAAGATGGAGGATTCAAGCTCTGAAGCCGGCCCATGCTGATTCACAATCAAAGAGTCACCATTGGGCAGCAGCAACTGCACCACGCTATTGACCTCAAACATCGCTTGGGCGTTAACCAGCTCGCTGGCCAGGGCCAGCGGTGTTTGGCATAAATTAAAGCGCTTGATTGCTTCAATCACCATGCCGGTTTCGCTCATGCTGGTCATGGCCACCATGGCGGTATTGGTGGCGTATTGACTTTGGGATTTGAGCTGCTGGCGCTCTTGCACCCGGCGCAAAGTCTGGATCACCTTGGCTTCCAGTACCTTGGGATTGATCGGCTTGAGCAGGTAGTCTTCACCACCAATTTCAAATCCTTGTAGCCGATCATCGATACTATCGAGCGCTGATAAAAAAATCACCGGAATATCGCAGGTATCAAAATCGTCTTTAAGCTCCCGGCATAGCGTATAGCCATCCATACCGGGCATTTGCACATCGGCAATAATGAGCTGCGGATGCTGTTGCCGCGCTTTATCGAGCGCTTCCTGCCCGGATTCGGCGGTAATCAGCTGGCAGCTTTCGCTCAGGGCATCATGCAGAAAATCCAGCATGAAGAGGTCATCATCAACGATCAGTACACTTGGTTGCTCTGCTTGCGACATGGTGTGATCCTATTTTTCGTTAATGCGCTTAATGGTGCGCTTCCCAGTTTTGCTTCCAGACCAAAAAGTCGGCAGCCGCCATCGGCTCGGCCACCAGATAGCCTTGCACCTCATGGCAACCTGCTGAGACCACTAAATCCCAATCTTCTTGGGTTTCCACCCCTTCGGCGACAAGATTGAGGTTGAATTTACTGCCCAAGGTGACGCTGTGTTCCAGAATGGTGCGGGCAGATTGATCTTGGCTGGCGCCGCGCACAAAGGCCCGATCAATCTTCAATTCAGTAAAGGGGGTTTGCATCAAATGTTCCATGGTGGAAAACCCTGTCCCGAAATCATCAATCGATAGCCCAAACCCTTTGATCCGCAGCCGGGTCAGGATATCGAGGCTCAATACATAATCATGCGAGAGCTGAGTTTCGGTGATTTCCAGCGTGATGGATTCCGGGGCGATGTCATTGTCGTCCAACACTTGGCAAAAGAGCTCAGGCAGCTCCAAGCGGTGTAGATTGTCCATTGACACATTGACCGATAATTTGATCTGCATGCCGGCGGCTTGCCATTGCCGCAGCTGGCTCACGGCCAGACGCAAGACTTGAAAGGTCAGTTCATCCACCAAGCCATGTTGCTCCAGCGCGGGCACAAAGGTATAGGGTCCCAGCAGGCCACGCTGCGGATGGCGCCAGCGGGCCAAACATTCCGCCCCCACGACGGTATGCGTGCGAGTACTGACTTTAGGTTGATAAAACAACTCAATCGCGCCATGCGCCAGCCCCCATTCCAGCTCGCTGCGCTCAAGCTGCATGGTTTGCGAGCCGGCTGCATGCTGCAGCCGTGGCTGTATTTGCGCTGATTCACTGAGCAAGCGCGCCAGATCCTCTTTGCGGATCGGTTTACTCAGCGCACCATGAATATTCAGGCGGAACGAATGAGCGAGCTTCTCGGTGGCTTTGAGGACGTTGTCATCCAGCCCCGACAAAATCGCCACCTGGCCGGTAAAGGCCTGTTGGCCCAGTTGGCGCAAAAATGCAATGCCATCCATATCCGGCATTTGCAAATCACATAAAATCCAGTCTGGTGTTTCCATCTGCTCCAGCTGAGCTAGGGCGGCATGGGCATCTAGGCAGCGGGTAATGTGCACCAGGCCAAGGTCTTGCAGATGCTGGGCGAGTAAATCCAGCATAAATACATCGTCATCCAGCAGCATGACCCGCAATTCGGGATCAACATTATGGATGGCCAGCTGCGGCTCCGCTTCGCAGCTGGCTGCAAGCAGCCCTTGCGTTTGCAGATGGGCACAGGTTTGCGTAAACAGGCGCTGTAATTCAGCGATTTTTTCGCGCACTACCTCCAGCGGTAGCGTGGTTTGGTGGGTATCCAGGTCGGCCAAACGTTCGCCCAAGGCCATAGCGCCCACGGTGCGGGCTACAGATTTCAGCCGATGACATTCGGCGCTGATTTTATGCAGATTGCCGGCGGCCAGCTCTGGTGCCAGGTTCGCCAAGCCCTCGCGCAGCGTATCAGCAAATTTCTGCAGATATTTGTGCTGCCGCTGCGGGTCAGCTCCAAACATGGCGTTTAAAACGGTCGGATCAAACAATGGATGTCGATCTGTGGGGCTAGGGGTATAGCTTGGCAGGTCAGTCACAGTATTGCTTTGCAGCCAATACATCAGGGTCTGGTAGAGTTTGTCTGGCTGGACCGGTTTGCCAAGAAAGTCATTCATCCCCGCTTCCCGACACAGCTGGCGATCTTCGGTTGAGACATTCGCCGTCATTGCGATGATGGGCAAATCTTTAAAGCGCGGATTCTGGCGTAGGATTTTGCACGCGGTGTAACCATCCATTTCGGGCATCTGGATGTCGAGCAAAATCGCATCAAATAGCTCGGCCTCGGCGAGGCGTATGGCTTCGCGACCATCGTTGGCAATCACCACCTGAATGCCCACCTGGCTAAGTAGATCGGCCCCCACTTGCTGGTTAAACGGATGATCATCCGCCAAGAGTATGCGCTTGCCAGCCAGCTTGGGCAAGGTTTGCTGTGCAGAACCATGCTTGGCGCTGGTGGGGAGTTGCTCGGCACTGATGGGCAGGCGAATAGCAAAACTAAATTCGCTGCCCAGATGCAGCTGGCTGCGCAGCTTGAGCTCCCCCCCCATCAGCCCCACTAGCTGGCGACTAATCGCCAGCCCAAGCCCGGTGCCCCCATATTTACGGGTGGTCGAGCTATCGGCCTGATCAAAGGGCTCAAACAGGCGTTGTTGAGCATGCTGCGGGATACCGATACCGGTATCGCAGACTTTGAACTCCAACCGTTCTGGCTCGGCCGGATCGCTAGCGAGACAAAGGCTAACCCGGCCATGCTCGGTAAATTTAATGGCATTGCTTAAAAGATTGAGCAACACCTGTTTCAGGCGCAGCGCATCACCTTCCACCGTGCGTAGTTCAAGCTGATCGTGAAAAAGATCAAAACCTAGGTGTTTTTCGCTGGCGCGCGGCTCCATAATGTCGCGAATTTCCGCCAGCATATCGGCTAGGTTAAACGGGCAATGTTCGATTTCCAGCTTGCCAGCCTCGATCTTGGAAAAGTCGAGAATGTCATTAATCAGCCCGAGCAAATGCTGGCCTGAGGCGGTGATTTTTTGCAGATAATCACGTTGTTTCGGATTAAGTTCGGTTTGCAGCGCCAGATGCGCCATGCCCAACACGCTATTGAGCGGGGTGCGGATTTCATGGCTCATATTGGCGACGAAAGCGCTTTTCGCCCGATTGGCACTTTCGGCCAGGTGGCGGGCGGCATCTAGCTCACGCGTACGTTCAATCACCCGCTCTTCGAGTTTGACATTGAGCTCAACCATATTGTGTTCGTGCTCAATGCGTTCAGTGATATCCCGCACCATGGCGGTGTAGATCGGGTTGCCGTAATTATCCGAATACGAAATCGACACTTCGACCGGAAATTCTTCGCCATTGGCGCGGCGGCCGTGCACTTGGCGCACGTTGTAGCTGCGCATTTTGCGGGTGTGGTCCCCTTCGCGGGCAAATTGGTGCATGTATTCGCGGTGGGTGAGGGTATGCCGCACCGGAATCAAAGCCTCGATCGGGCAGCCTAAGATCTGGCTCGCTGGAAAGCCAAACATCTGCTCGGCCGCGCGGTTAAACAAAATAATATTGAATTCGGTATCGGTGGTCACGATGGCATCCATGGCGCCATCAATCATGCCCGCCAGCTGCGCCCGATTGGCCAGTAATTGCTCTTCGGTAGCTTTACGCTGTGTGATGTCGGTACTGGTGCCGATCATGCGTAGTGGCTGGCCTTGCTCATCACGCTGCACAATCGTGCCGCGCCCCAAAATCCACACATACTGGCCCGCTTTGCCACGCAGGCGATATTCACTAGCGTAGGCCTGGCTGCGGCCTTGCAGGTAATCGTTCAGTTGTTCCAGCGCCTGCCGACGATCATCCGGATGCAGGCGCTGCTCCCACTCACTAAAGGTATTGGCCAGCTCATTAATATGCAGGCCCAAGAGATTGGCCCAGGTTTCGGTGAAGGTCATTTGCTGATTGCGCAAATCCCAATCCCAAACGCCATGCCCGGAGCCTTCGATCGCGGCTTTCCAGAGCTGGTCACGTTGAAACAAAGCCTCGTTCGCCCGGCGAAATTCACGCTTGCTCTGCATTGCTGTCAGCAGCTGACTGTAGGTCAGCAGCAGCGGTTCCAGTGTGGCTAATACCTGCAGGCCGCCGGCGGGCAGGTCGCCCAAAATCACCAGGCCATTAACCCGATTGCCATAATGAATGGGAATGAGCCAGCTCGCACCCAAGGCTGGCAGCCCCAGTTGCTCTCCGGTCTTGCCCAAGAGGGCGGGGATGTGCGGCAAGAACTGAGCCATCCCCTGTTGCACCACCTCGGCTGCACTTGGGCAGAGCGCGCAGTCAAACTCCCAGCCTGAGCTGATATTTTGTTCAAACAGTGCCACAGTGGCGGCATCCCACAGCTGGTGGCGGATGGCGTTTATTTTGAGTTGTCGTTGTTCGCCTTGCCCCAAGACTTCGGCGATCAGGGTAAAGCCGCTCTGGCTTAAGCGCTGAAGCTCAAGCAGGATAAGGTTAAAGGCTTGTCGCTCATTCTGACTACTAATAAAGTCGCCCTGAATATCAACAATCGCGTTGAGCTGCAGATTGCGCAGATCAAGTTCTTCACGGGCATGGCGTTCTTCGGTGATGTCGCGCTGCACGCTCACCCAGACCGGCCCGTAGTGCATATGTTCGAAGCTGCTGCTACTTAAGCGGCTCCAGAATTGGCTGCCGTCTTTGCGGCGATTCAGTAGCTCACCTTCCCAATGCCCCTGTTCTTGTAACAGTTGCAGCAGGCGCTGACTGTTATGTGGGCTGGCGGATTGATCACTCGCGATGAGCTCGGTCACCGAAACCCCCAGCATTTCTTCCGCAGCAAAACCAAACATCGCTTCAGCGGTGGGGTTGGCATACACCACGCGGCCATCACGGGCAGAAATAAGATGCACGGCTTGCTGCAGGTTTTCGACAATCTCTGCATGCAGGGCCAGCTCGTTTTTAAGCTCCAGCGGGTTGCTTAAATCCTGTACTGTCACCGGGACATATTTAGCCGTGCTCACGTTGGCCGGAATCGGGAAGGCCAGAATCGCCTTGAATGGTTTGCCGGTGGCGGTGATTAAATTGACTTCCGAGCGAAAGCGCTCTTCCTTGCGCCAGAAGGCCCGGATTTCCTCGCGCGCCACATCCAGTGCGCCCTCACCAAACAGCTGGCTAAATCCTTGCAAGAGCGCTTCTTTGCTGGTTTCAAACAAGATGAGCGTGGCCGGATTGACATCGGTGACCTTCATGCCGCTCAGTAAGCTGTAAAGCGCTTCGGGTTTGTCGCGCAGATAGGCGTCGATATCGCTAATGCCGCTTAAGCGCAATTCGTCCAGCATGGCCACCAGCTCGGACATATCCTCATGCCAGATCGACAAATGTGCGGCATCAAACAGCGAGCGGTAGCGTAATTCCCGCTCCACCAGCTCGTTTTGCTGTGCCAGCTGCGCGCCCAGATCGGTGAAGGTCAGTACGATTTCATCTTGCCAATCGTCTTCGAGTGGCGCGCAATGCAGCGCCACGCTCTTGTATTGACCATTTTTAGCGCAAACATGCGCCACAAAACGGCTAAAGGCACTTTGGCCTTGTTGTGCCTGCTGGATGCGCTGATTCCATTCCTGCTCAACGTGGGTACGGTAGTGTGGATCAGGAAATGCTTGCTGCCACCACTGAGTGAGATCGATTAAATCCACACTGCTATAACCAAACAGCTCGATAAAAGCCGGGTTGAGATAATTAATACCGCGTAAACCACTGCAGATCATGGTGGGTACGGCGCTGCTTTCCAGTAGGGCGCCCAACCTTTGTTCGCTACGGGCTAATTCATGCAGGGTGTTTTTTAGTTTGCTGATGTCGCGCCAAGTGACTGACAGGATGGGCGTGGTTTCTTGTTCTGGTGTGGCAAAGTGCGCATGCAATAAAACATTGATTACCCGCTGCTGTTTGCTGCGTAAATCCAGCGCAACATCCTGTAATTCCTGCTTGCTTAAGAGCAAGGGCTGCCAGCTTTCGGTAAATAGGGCGGCAGATTCGGGGGTATAGAGCTGCAGCCAATTCTGGCCAATGATTTCGTGCTTATAGTACCCCAGGGTATTGAGTAGAGTCTGATTGCAGTCGAGGATGATTTGCTGCTGCCAGTCGATGGTCAGTAATAAATCCGGCGATTGGTCGTACAGCGCTTGCAGATGATGCTGATGACTCAGTAAATGCTGCTCGCGCTCTTTGCGCGCAGCAATATCGAGCACCAGCGCCTCAATACCAATTAATTGGCCGGCTTCGTCGTAAATCCCATAACCCTGATCTTGCACCCATACCGTCGCCCCATCGCTGCGGACCAAGCGGTATTCCAGTTGATAGCCTTGCTGTGCTTGCAGCCGGTCCTGACTTTGTTGCGCAAAAGTGGGGCGATCTTCCGGGTGAATCAGGCTTAACCAACCGCCGGGGAGTTCTTGGCATAGCGTGCTTGCGGGGTAGCCTGTCAGGCGAAGCGCAGCTTCAGCCGCAAAATCGACAGTGCGCACCGAATCTAGGCGACAGCGATACACCATGCCGCTAACTTGCCCCAATAGTCGCAACAAAGCCGCGCTGCATAACGGTGCCGCGCTGACAGTGTTGAGCATTGGATCGCTGGAGGCTGACATGACTCTCGTCAGGAGTTAGTAATACAGCTTAAAGATAGGCGATGCTCGCTGACGATGCCAAATTGCTTGCGTGTGGCCCAGTTGCCAGATGTCGGAATCAGACAGCTAAAAACATGATCTATGTCAACTTTTGGCGGCGATGCCCAAGAGGGCGGTCTAGCATGCAAACGTGCAGCCGCCTGACTGCGCTGAATGCTGCTTTGGGGAGATACTCATGTCACCGTCTCGAACACTGCGTGTGCGCACGCAACTAGGCCTTGGATTTGGCGTGGTTTTGCTGCTGATGGTTGTGATCGGCGCGATTGCCTTTAGCCGGCTGGATTTGCTGGATAACAGCATTAATAAAATGGTCAATGATCGCTATCCAAAAACGGTACAGGCCAACGCCATTATTAATAATGTGAACCTCGTTGCCCGTTCGACGCGCAATCTGATGCTGATGTCTGACCCGGCCGAGCTGAAAAAGCAGCTGGAACAAATTGCCGAGGCGCGCAAAGCCATTAGCGAAAATATCGACCAACTCGAGCAAACCGTCAAAAGTGATCAAGGCCGACTGTTGATGAAAGAGCTCGGTCTTGCGCGTGGTGAATATGTGCAGGAGCTGGAAAAGTTTATGCGGCTGTATCAGGCGCAACAGATCGACGAGGCAAAGGCCTTGCTGATTGGTCCAATGCGGGCTACCCAGCTGCATTACATCAAGAAAGTTGAGGCCATGATCGACTTTCAGTCGGAGATGATGAAAAAAGAAGGTAGTAGCGCTGAAGCATTGGCCGAAAGTGCCAAAAATCAGATTCTGTATTTGTCCCTAGCCGCCATCGTGCTTGGCCTCGTGATTACCTTGCAGATCGTTAAGCGCTTGATGGCGCAGTTGGGCGGCGAGCCTAGTGATGCTGCGGCCATCGCCCTAGCTGTGGCGGAAGGTAAGATTGATAACCCGATTCAATTGCAACCCGGCGATCAGCGCAGCGTGATGTTTGCAATGCAGCAAATGCAGCAAACGATACAGGCCTTTATTGCCGAGCAAGCACGTATGGCTAGCGAGCATGACAAAGGGTGGATTAAGGAGCAAATGAATGCGGAAGCCTTCAAAGGCCGTTTCGGGCAAATGGCGACCGAGATCAACCAGCTGGTGAATTCGCACATTAGTGTGAAAATGCAAATTGTTGAAATCGTCTCCGCCTATTCACGCGGTGATTTCAGCCAAGATATGGCCCGCCTGCCCGGCGACAAAGCCAAGATCACGGCGGCGCTGGATCAAGTGAAAAGCGCATTGCTGAGCATCAGCAGCGATATCAAAAAACTGGCAGCAGCCGGTGCGCAAGGCGATTTCAGCCAGCGGGCGAATGCCGAGCAATATCAGTTTATGTTCCGCGAGATGATCACCGATCTGAACTTACTGATTGAGACCTGCGAGGTTGGGTTTAACGATGTGCTGCGCGTATCCAGCGCACTGGCGGCGGGGGATCTGAGCCAGACGATTACCAAAGACTATCCGGGTATGTTTGGGGCGACCAAAGCTGGCGTGAATCAAACTGTCGCCTCGCTGAATGCGATTGTGCAAGAAATCGAGCAAATGGTCGAAGCTGCCGCCGAGCGGGGCGACTTTAGCCGGCGGCTTAGTCTTGAGCAAAAACAGGGCTATACCCGTCGCTTGAGTGAATTACTGAATCAGCTCTCTACCGTGACCGAAACCGGGTTGCGCGATGTAATGCGGGTGGCCAATGCCTTGGCGGGCGGCGATCTCACCCAGACCATTAGTAAAGATTATCCGGGGCTGTTTGGCGAAACCAAGCAGGGGGTAAATACCACGGTCGAAAATCTGCAGCAGCTGGTGAGTGAGATTCAGGATGCCGGCATGGCCATTAATGCGGCGGCCAGTGAAATTGCCCAAGGTAATAGTGACTTGTCACGCCGTACCGAAGGTCAGGCCGCCAGCCTGGAAGAAACCGCCTCCAGCATGGAAGAAATTACCGGCACGGTGAAACAGAATGCCGATAATGCGCAAGTTGCCAGCAAGCTCGCGCGCTCGTCGTCCGAAGTTGCCACTAAAGGCGCGCAAGTAGTCGGGCGAGTGGTGGAAACCATGAGCTCGATTAACGAATCGTCGCGTAAAATTGTCGACATCATTAGCGTAATTGATGGCATTGCATTCCAGACCAATATCTTGGCGCTGAATGCCGCGGTAGAGGCTGCTCGCGCTGGTGAGCAAGGCCGTGGCTTTGCCGTGGTGGCGGCCGAGGTGCGCAATCTGGCGCAGCGCTCAGCTTCGGCAGCCAAAGAGATCAAGCATCTGATCAATGATTCGGTCAGCAAAGTGGATGATGGTGCCAAATTGGTGGCCGAAGCTGGCAGCACCATGAGTGAAATTGAGTCGAGTATTCAGCGGGTTACCGACATCATGAGCGAGATCTCGGCCGCGTCTGTTGAGCAAAGTGCCGGGATCGCCCAAATCAATCAGGCCGTGATTCAAATGGACGAAACCACTCAGCAAAATGCGGCGCTGGTGGAAGAAGCTTCGGCGGCCGCCGAAGCCTTGCAAGAGCAGGCGCAAACCATGGCGCAGGCGATTGGCTCGTTTAAACTGAATCGCACTTCGCATATGCTGCTCAGCCGCAAACCGGTGGAGCCGGTACATAAACCGGTTCCGACCGCAACGAGCGCTAAGGCTAGCAAACCGGTGAAACTGGCCAGCAAAAAGCCGGCCGCAATCAGCGTGCCGCAAGCCAGCGAGGATGCAGATTGGGCTGAGTTTTAAGCAAAGTACGACATCAGCGTGACTTGATCTGGCGCTAGGCAAGTGTGGGTCAGATTAGTTAAGCTCATGTTCGGGGTGCAAAAAAGCCGCCTTGGTGCGGCTTTTCTATTTTAGGTATTGGGTATTGCTCTGTGATTATTTGTTTGTATTGATTTCAAGCTCATACATGAAGGGGGTATATTGATGGATCAAGCTTATTCTGTGCTGATGGTTTGCACTGGCAATATTTGTCGCAGCCCCACTGCCGATGGCGTGCTCCGGCAACTGGTGGCAGCGCAAGGGCTGCAAGATGTGGTCGAGGTCGATTCGGCCGGCACGTATGATTATCACGTGGGTGAGGCGCCGGACCGCCGAGCGCAGCAGCATGCGCGCAAGCGTGGCTATGATCTGTCTGATTTGCGGGCGCGGCAGGTAGCCGCCTGCGATTTTAGTCGTTTTGATCTGATCTTGGCGATGGATAAAGGCCATTTTGCGGCTTTACGGCAGCGTTGCCCGGCTGAGTTTCATAGCAAGATCCAGCTCTTTCTGGACTATGCCGCAGCGTTTCAGGAAGACGAGGTGCCCGATCCCTACTATGGCGGGGCCGAAGGCTTTGAACACGTGCTGGATTTAGTGGAGGACGGTTGCCGCGGGGTCTTGGTGCATGTGCAGCAACAATTGGCCGCCCGTTCGCCAAGCTAATCGCGGCAAACCCCTACTTGTAAGGGGGCGGCGAAGGCTTTAAAATTCGATCTTCCTTCGGGGGAGTAATCGTCGGCCGATGCAATGAGCCGAGCCTGAATCAACAAACTTGAAGCCCTGCGGCTTTATGGTTCAGGCAGTGACCCAGTGTCACCTGATGAGACCCGAGGTTATGCGCATGCTCAGAGGGTGGGCCGTGCGCCTAGCCTCGTGTCTTGCGCCTGCCCTGGAGATGATGATGTTTGATGCTTTGTTAATTTCGACTGGAGTCGTAGCGATTGCAGAAATGGGTGACAAAACCCAGCTGCTGTCCTTGATTCTGGCGGCCAAATTCCGACGCCCGCTACCGATTGTTGCGGGCATTTTTGTTGCTACCGTGCTGAATCACTTTGCAGCGGGTTGGATCGGGCAGCAGGTGGCCGGGCTCATTTCGGCGGATGTGCTACGCTGGGTCGTCGGGATCGGCTTTTTGGCGATTGCTGCCTGGGCGCTTATCCCGGACGAAATGGATGAAGAGGAGGCGACGGTGAAACCGTATGGCGCCTTCTTGGCAACCTGTGTGGCCTTCTTTTTGGCCGAAATGGGTGATAAAACGCAAATTGCCACCGTTGCGCTGGCCGTAAAATATCAGCCGCTGTGGCAGGTGGTGTTTGGCACCACCATTGGCATGATGCTGGCCAATGTGCCAGCCGTGTATCTGGGCGATTGGATTGCCAAGCGCATGCATGTGCTGCGTATGGTGCGCTTTGTGGCCGCCGCGATTTTTGCGCTGATTGGTGTGTTGGCACTGGTCGGCTTCGGGCAGTAAAGCCCGGTTTGCAGTGAGATGCCGATACGAGCCGGCAGGTGTGGTTACACCTGCCGGCTCGTATTTGTATTTAAAGCAACGTGCGTATGCACGATAACATCAACTTAGTTTGGGGAAGAGTCATGCTGGATGCTTTTTTTAAGCTCAAAGAGCATGGGACGAGTGTTAAAACCGAGGTGATTGCCGGGTTTACGACATTCCTGACCATGGCCTACATCGTATTTGTTAATCCGGCGATCTTGTCGATTACCGGGATGGACTTTAATGCGGTGTTTGTCGCCACGTGTTTGGCGGCAGCGCTGGGTACGGCGATTATGGGTCTGGTGGCCAATTATCCTATCGCTCTGGCGCCAGGCATGGGTCTGAATGCCTATTTCACTTTTACCGTGGTAAAAGGCATGGGCATGAGCTGGCAAACCGCGCTGGGTGCCGTGTTTGTGTCTGGCCTGATTTTCCTCGTGGTGAGTTTGTTTAAAGTGCGGGAAGCCCTGGTTAATGCCATTCCGCATTCGCTCAAGCTGGCGATTTCGGCCGGTGTGGGTATGTTTCTCGCCATTATCGCGCTGAAAAACGCCGGTGTGGTGGTGGATCATCCGGCCACTTTGGTTACGCTGGGCAACCTAGCTGATCCCAAAGTGTTGCTGGCGATCTTAGGTTTCTTCCTGATTGTGGCGCTGGAATATCGCCGTGTACCAGGCTCGATCATCATTGGTGTACTGGCGGTTACCGTGCTGGCCATTGCCATGGGCCTGCAAGAATTCAAAGGCGTGTTCGCCCCAATTCCATCGCTGGCCCCTACCTTTATGCAGATGGACTTCAGTGCCTTGATGACGCCGGCTGGCATCTTTAATGGCGCGCTGCTGGGGGTGATTTTTGTCTTCTTCTTCGTTGATCTGTTTGACACTACCGGTACACTGGTTGGTGTATCGCACCGCGCCGGCTTGCTGGATAAAGATGGCAAATTGCCGCGCCTGAAAAAAGCGCTGCTGGCTGATTCAGTAGCCATCACTGCGGGTGCCGCTTTGGGTACTTCTTCAACCACGGCCTATATCGAATCTGCCGCAGGTACGGCGGTAGGTGGCCGCACTGGTCTGACTGCTGTTGTCGTGGCTGTACTGTTTATGCTGGCGCTGTTCCTGTCGCCACTGGCTGCGTCAGTACCAGCATATGCGACTGCGCCTGCGTTGTGCTACGTAGCCGTGCTGATGAGTCGTGGCCTGGCTGAAATCAACTGGGATGATCTGACTGAATCTGCGCCGGCTGTCATGACTGCACTGGCGATGCCGTTCACGTTCTCGATTGCCGATGGTATCGCGTTCGGCTTTATTAGCTATGTGGCCATCAAAGCATTGGCCGGCCGCTTTAAAGATTTGAGCCTGGCGGTAGTGATTATTGCTGCATTGTGGGTGGTGAAGTTCGCCCTGTTCCACTAAAACGGAGTCTAAGCCATGACTAAACCCGTGTCTGAGCTGCCATACGCCGACTACATCCGTGAGCGGATTCGTACGGTGCCGAACTGGCCGCAAGAAGGGGTGATGTTTCGCGACATTACGCCCTTGCTGCAAGATCCGAAAACCTTTCGCCTGCTGGTTGATATCTTTGTGCATCGCTACATGGATCAGCAGCTGGATGTGGTCGCCGGGGTTGATGCGCGCGGGTTTATCTTGGGGGCGGTGGTGGCTTATGAGCTGAATCTGGGCTTTGTGCCCGTTCGCAAGAAGGGTAAGTTGCCATTTGACACAATTGCCGAGGAATACGAGCTGGAGTATGGTTCTGCCACCGTAGAACTACACGCTGACGCTTGTAAAGCCGGTGATCGCGTGTTGTTGATTGATGATCTGGTCGCCACTGGCGGCACCATGATTGCGGCGGCCAATTTGCTGCGGCGGATTGGTGCCAATGTGGTTGAGGCCGCGGCCATTGTTGACCTGCCCGAGCTGGGCGGATCGCAATTGGTGCGCCAGCAAGGGATCGAGTTGTTTACTGTGTGTGATTTTGCCGGGCATTAAGCCTGGGTAGAGGAAAGAATTGTGACGATGGAATTGCCAGAGGCACGTACGATTTTAGATAACGCCGATTGTCTGCATCCAGAGGGCGAAGTAGTGGCTGCCCTGGATCGCATGGGGCAAGAGATGTGTGCCGCTTTGGCGCACACCAATCCGGTGGTGTATACCGTATTGAACGGTGGTTTGATTGTGGCTGGGCATTTGCTGCCACGATTGAAGTTTCCGCTGGAAATGGCGTATCTGCATGCCACCCGTTATCGTCACGAAACTTCCGGTGGCGAGCTGGACTGGAAAGTGAAGCCGCGCGAAGACATGCGTGGCCGCACGGTGGTCATCGTTGACGATATTCTGGATGAAGGTCACACACTGGCTGCCATCGTTGACTACTGCAAGCAGCAGGGCGCGAGTGCCGTGCACGTGGCTGTGCTGATCGATAAAAAACACAATCGCAAAGCCGAAGGCATCAAGGCTGATTTTGTGGGCCTAGAGGTGGAAGATCGCTTCCTCTTCGGTTGCGGGATGGATTACCAGGGTTACTGGCGCAATACGCTGGCCATCTACGCCGTGAAAGGCTTGTAAGCCAGCTGCCATGCCGGTTCCCCGTGCGGGAGAATTGGCATGGCCCCAACTAGCGATATTCTCGTCCGGCATTTTCGCCAGATTCTGATCTGGCCCCTGCAATTAATGCCGATGTCCCACCTGCCTGGCGAACTCAAGGCCATGGGGCGGCAGTGGGAAATCTTGCAGCGCGCCGCTAGCGAAGGCTCGCCGTGGCAACCTCGCGCCACCGAATTCGATACTTCCCCTGAACAATTTGAAGAGCGGCACTACCGCGAATTCATCACCTTTCTGCCTTATGTGCAGCGGTTTTTGTATGGCGAACAGGTGAGTATGGCTGGCGATATTGCCAGCTATGGCCGCTCTCCCTTGCATGTTTTTCGCCGTAGCGATATTCAGCAGGTGCTAATGGTGTTTAAAGATGGCGCTACGCATCATTTCAAAGTGGCGCACATCGATCTGTATTTCTTTTATGACGTCGATGTCGTGATTCTAGCGTTTGAGATCATGGGCAATGACCTGCCGCTGCGCCGGGTGCAAGATGCCTTGTTCCGCTTTGGTCGCGCCTATCCGGCGCAATGGGATGGGCCGCGCGAGGCGGCCAATTGCTTGCGTAAAGTCGCCTGGCTAGATGCGGATGGCGAAGTGCTGGCGGAATCCGACTATGAAGAGCGGCAGGCCTATCTGAGCCATATGGGTCAATATCGTGCGCCGCGTATGGCCGAGCATTGGGCGTATTTACTCAACCCCTTGGTGCCGCATCATTCTGGCCTTGAGGGAGAAGTGCGCTACCGCCAGATCGAATACCATCGTATGCCGCTGATGGCGTATATCGCGGTGGATGATCCGTTTGCGCTGCGGGATGAAGATTTTTATGCGCTAGGAACGGTCGGCAAACCTGGCGAAGATCAGATTCTGCCTCTTACACCGAAACTGCTGGCTGATTTTGAAGCTGACTGCTGCTTTGATCGCTTCTGGGCGCCCGAGCAGCGCCATCGCTCAGCCTCTACCCGCATGATGTGCTCTGGGCATGCCTTTATTATGGTGGGGCAGCATGGCAACGAGTTTTACAGTAATCCGTATACCGGTGTACTGGGGCAGTTTCGACACCAGCATTTTCTGTTGGTGCTCATCGCGCATTTTCATAAATCAGCGTTACTATTGTTTTCAGATCGGATGGCGGCGGCGCTGTCGGCGCTCAATTTAAAAGACCCGCTGTCGATTCGGCACTTTAAGCGTGAAATCCGCTTGTTGCTGGAGAGTTTTTTGCGCTTTAACCAGCGCTACTGGTTTCGCGAGGTCTCGCATCAAATCGTTTCCAGCCAGTTGTTTGGCATGATGAATCGCCACCTTGATACTGTGCGACAACATGAAGAAGTCCGTGAATCGGTGCAGAGTATGAATCAGTACCTTGAAAACGATGATTTGCGCCGGCAGGCCGATACCGTGGTGCGCCTCACGGTGGTGACTATCTTTGGTTTGTTGGGTACCACCATCACCGGATTTCTTGGCATGAATCTATTTGATTTGGCCGCCGAATCGGGGTGGATGAAATTGCTGTATTTTGCCGCGGTGTCGCTGCCAACCGCAGGGCTGATTTTTTATACCGTAGCGCGCTCAAAGAGTTTGTCCGAGTTTCTGGATGCTATGTCCGATGAGCGGGTGAGCAATAAGCAAGCTTTCGTCGCGCTGCGCAACGTCTGGCGCAAAAAGAAAGCCCAGCCACCGGTATGAAAATCTTGCATGGCAGCCTGACTGGAGCGCATCTCGCTTTGCGCTAAGTCATGGTAGAATTACCTATCTTTTAACGGCCACGGATGCTTCCCGCTCATGTTCTCGAAGTCACAAACCATTGCCCAGTATGATCCAGAACTCGCTGCTGCCATTGCCGGCGAAGTCGTGCGTCAGCACGAACACATCGAGCTGATCGCTTCGGAAAACTACACCAGCCCAGCCGTGATGGAAGCGCAGGGTTCGCAGCTGACCAATAAATACGCGGAAGGCTATCCTGGCAAACGTTTCTACGGCGGTTGCGAACACGTGGACGTGATCGAGCAACTGGCCATTGATCGCATCAAAGCTCTGTTTGGTGCTGAATACGCCAACGTACAGCCACACTCTGGCTCGCAAGCCAACCAAGCTGTGTATTTCTCGATCCTGAAACCGGGCGACACCGTAATGGGTATGAACCTCGGTCATGGCGGTCACCTGACGCATGGTTCGCCAGCTAATCTTTCCGGCAAATTGTTCAATATCGTGGCCTACGGTCTGAACGAAAACGAAGAAATCGATTACGACGATATGGAGCGCGTAGCGCTGGAAACCAAGCCAAAACTGCTGATCGGTGGTGCTTCGGCTTATGCACTGCGTTTTGACTGGGCGCGTATGCGTGAAATCGCCGACAAAGTCGGTGCCTACTTCATGGTGGATATGGCCCACTACGCCGGTCTGATCGCGGCGGGTGTATATCCAAACCCTGTGCCACACGCGCACTTCGTTACTTCAACCACCCACAAAACCCTGCGTGGTCCACGTGGCGGTATCATTCTGGCGAAAGCTGAATTTGAAAAGAGCCTGAATTCAAACGTGTTCCCAACACTGCAAGGCGGCCCGCTGATGCACGTGATTGCAGCCAAAGCCGTGGCCTTTAAAGAAGCTGCGACGCCTGAATTCAAAGCTTACCAAGCGCAAGTGCTGAAAAACGCTGCAGCAATGGCCAAAACTCTGGCTGAGCGTGGTCTGCGCATTATTTCTGGTCGCACCGAGTCGCACGTATTCCTGGTTGATCTGCGTCCGAAAAACCTGACTGGTAAAGCTGCTGACGCCTTCCTGGGCAAAGCGCACATTACTGTGAACAAAAACGCGATCCCGAATGACCCAGAAAGCCCATTCGTGACTTCAGGTATCCGTATCGGTGCGCCAGCGATCACCACGCGTGGCTTTAAGGAAGAAGAAGCGATTCAAGTCGCTAATCTGATCGCTGATGTGCTGGATAATCCAGAAGACGAAGCAAATATCGCAGCAGTGGCCGCGAAAGTAAAAGCGCTGACCGCGCGCTTCCCGGTTTACGGCGACTAAGTTTTAGCGGTACTCAGAAGACAGGTGGCGCCGCTGCGCCACCTTTTTCTATTTACAGAGCAAACAATTCACTTTTTGCGTGCTCTAGGGTATATCCCGAATCTTGTTTTGTCACAAGCTTTGGCACCATATACCTACTCGGTGTATTTGGGGTGCTTGTATTTTGCGCCGCAGCACTGATCTAATTGATGTTCTTTGTTGATCTTTACGGGGTTCGTGCATGAAGTGCCCATTTTGTGGTTCACCTGATACGCAGGTGGTTGATTCGCGAGTATCCGACGAAGGGGATGTCGTGCGTCGCCGGCGTCGCTGCGCGATCTGCGATAAGCGCTTTACCACCTACGAAACCGCCGAAGTCCGTATGCCGCAGGTGGTGAAACAAACCGGCCAGCGGGTTGAGTTTGATCGCGAAAAAGTACGCACCAGTTTCCTGCGCGCCCTGCATAAACGTCCGGTACCCACGCCGCTGGTGGACGAAGCCATTTCCCGCATCATTCAACGTGTCCTCACCATCGGTGAGCGTGAAATCATGTCCCGTCAGATCGGTGAGATGGTGATTGCCGAGCTCGCCAAGTTGGATAAAGTCGCCTATATCCGCTTCGCCTCGGTCTATCGTTCCTTCCAGGATGTGGAAGACTTCCGCGATGTGATTCGCGAAGTGAGCAAGCAATAATGAGTTTTTCCGCCTTTGATCAGGCCATGATGGCCAAAGCGCTGCAAGTGGCAGCGCAAGGTGCTGCACTCACGAGCCCAAACCCTTGTGTGGGCGCGGTGATTGTGGCCGGTGAAGACATCATCGGCTACGGTCATAGCCAGGCAGCGGGCGGCGCGCATGCCGAAATCATGGCGTTGAAAATGGCCAAGGCCAAAGCGCCGGGCCAATTAGTCGGCGCAACGGCCTATGTCACCCTGGAGCCTTGCAGCCATTTTGGCCGCACCCCGCCGTGCGCCAATGCGCTGATTGGGGCTGGCATCGACCGCGTCATCGCCGCTTTACGCGACCCTAATCCTTTGGTGGCCGGGCAGGGTTTGGCACGACTGGCCAACCATGGCATCGAAGTGGCCCATGGCTTGCTGGCCGAGCAGGCGCGCGAGCTACACAAGGGTTTTCTCAGCCGCATGATCCGCCAGCGCCCGTGGGTTACGGTTAAATTGGCCGCGAGCTTAGACGGCCGCATTGCCCTAGAAAACGGACAATCCCAATGGATTACCGGCGCCGAGGCGCGGCTGGATGTACAGCGTTTGCGCGCGCAAGCCTGTGCCGTGCTCACTGGGGTGGGCACGGTGCTGGCCGATGATCCGCAACTGAATGTACGCGAGCTGGCAGTAAGCCGGCAGCCACAGCGGGTGGTACTCGATAGCCGAGGTCGTACGCCGCATGCCGCGAAGGTGCTCACCAGTAGCGGTGGTTACACCCATGTGCTCAGTGGCGCCGGCCCCGCTGAACTGCAGCATTTTCACAGTGAGCAATCCTGTGCCGTGCAGTTGCCGCTGTGCGATGGCGAGCTCGACCTGCATGCCGCCATGGCATATCTGGGGCAGCAAGGCTTTAATCAGGTCTTGGTCGAGGCCGGCGGAACGCTAGTGGGCGCTTTGCTGCAGGCAGGTTTGGTGGATGAGATCATCCTTTATCAGGCGATGACCTTGCTGGGCAAAGGGCGCGGCATGGCCGACTTTTCCTTAAGCGACCTGGCCGATCAGCACCGCCTGACGCTACTGGAACAACGCCGCGTGGGCGCCGATCAGCGCCTGACCTTGCGTTTAACAAAGCCGCACATCGCCTTTGCCCAAGCCACCGCGGTGGCTTAAGCCGGAGCCTCAACATGACTGAATCAACGACCCTGCGTTGCCCCGATTGTGGCCAAGCCCTTGAGGTTCTCGCTGCCTGTGGCGCGAAAAGTTATTTCTGCAATCACTGTAATGAACTGAAATCTTCGCAACGGGTGAAAGAGGCTAATCCGGCCCAATTCACCGCACCTAAGGACTAAACATGTTTACCGGCATTATTCAGGCCATCGGGCAGATCGAAGCAGTGGACGCCTTTGAAGGGGGCGTACGCCTCACCGTAGATGCAGGCGAATTAGACCTTTCCAATGTAGTACTGGGGGATAGTATTGCTCACAACGGCGCATGCATGACTGTGATTGAGCAGATACCCCCACGCAAATACAAAATTGATGTTTCCAATGAATCGCTGCGCTGTACCGTTGGCCTAGATCGGCCGGGCCCAGTGAACCTGGAAAAAGCCATGCGCTTAGGCGACATGTTGGGTGGGCATATGGTGTCCGGTCACGTGGATGGTGTTGGCACCGTGCTGGCGTTTGATCCGGTCGGCGAAAATCGCCTGCTGCGCATTGCTGCTCCGGCCACGCTGGCGCGTTATCTTGCCGCGAAGGGCTCGGTGGTGGTCAATGGCGTCTCGCTTACCACCAATACCGTGCGTGACACAGCGGCGGGTTGCGAATTTGAAATCAATCTAATCCCGCACACCTTGTCGGTGACCACGCTTGGCCAGCTGCAAGCTGGCGCGCAGGTAAATCTCGAAATCGACCTGATTGCCCGCTATGTTGAACGGATGGTATCGCTAGAGCAGCAAGGGAGCGCCGTATGAGTCAGATTGCCCCAGTACAGGAAATCATCGCCGAGCTAAAAGCCGGCCGCATGGTGGTGTTGGTGGATGAAGAAGATCGCGAAAATGAAGGCGATCTGGTTTTGGCCGCCGATTTTGTGACGCCCGAGGCGATCAACTTCATGGCCAAATATGGCCGTGGTTTGGTTTGCCTAACGCTAACTCCCGAGCGCTGCAAACTGCTAAATCTCACCACCATGGTGCAGAGCAATGGCTCGTCGTTTGGTACTAATTTTACCGCCTCGATTGAAGCCGCCGAAGGCGTCAGCACGGGCATTTCCGCGCATGATCGCGCGCTAACGATCCGCAAAGCGGTGGCATTTGATGCCAAGGCTGCCGATGTGGTTTCACCCGGGCATGTGTTCCCGGTGATGGCGCAGCCCGGCGGGGTTTTGGTGCGTGCTGGGCACACCGAAGCTGGCTGTGATCTGGCCATGATGGCGGGCCTAACGCCTGCGTCGGTGATCTGCGAGATTATGAACGACGATGGCACCATGGCGCGCCTGCCGGAGCTATTGGAGTTCGCGGCGCAGCATGGACTGAAAATCGGCACCATCGCCGATCTGATCAATTACCGCAGCCGCACCGAATCCTTAGTTGAATGCGTGGGCCGTCGCCCCGTGCGCACCTTTGCCGGTGAATTCGAGCTGGCCGTGTACCGCGATAAACTCACCAAATCGACGCATCTGGCGCTGGTTAAAGGTCAGCCTTGCCCCACAGAAGAAACCTTGGTGCGGGTGCATGAGCCTGCCTCGCTCATGGATTGGCTGGATCTGGATGGGCGCCGGCATTCTTGGTCGGTGGAGGCGAGCTTGCAGGCCATCAATCAGGCCGGTAAAGGCGTGATGATCTTGCTGCACCGGACTGAATCTGGCGAAGACCTGCTGGCCCGCGCTTTGCCCGAACTGCAGCTGAATAAAGCCCAGAAATGGGATATGCGCACCTACGGGATTGGCGCACAAATGTTGAAAGACTTAGGCGTGGGCGCCATGCGCCTGATGTCGCCTGAGCGCAAAATTCCGAGCATGACCGGTTTTGGTTTGGAAATCACCGGTTTTGCCCAACCGAATCAATAAAAGACTAAAGGATCAATCATGAGTGTACCTGCAGGTATCCAGCAAATTGCCCCGAATCTAAATGGCCAAGGCATGAAAATTGGCGTGGTAATGAGCCGTTTTAATACGCCGGTGTGCGAAGGCTTGCGCGACAACTGCCTGGATGAGCTGGTGAAACTGGGCGTAGCGCCCGGCGATATCGTGCTGGGCACTGTGGCCGGCGCGCTGGAAATTCCGGTGGTATTGCAAAAGATGGCCAATAGCGGTCGTTACGATGCGCTAATCGCGCTGGGTGCGATTATTCGCGGTGAAACCTACCATTTTGAACTGGTGGCCAATGAATCCGGTGCGGGTGTAACGCGCATTACGCTAGACAGCAAAATGCCGATCGCCAACTGCATTCTGACCACCGAAAACGACGAACAGGCCGAAGTGCGTGTTGTAGAAAAAGCGCGCGAAGCCGCGCGTGTTGCGGTAGAAACCGCTAATTTGTTAAAGGCAGTAGCATGAGCGAAGAACAAAAAGCCCCGGCCAAAAAAGGCCCAATGAAATCCGCCCGCCGCCGGGCGCGCGAGTTTGCGGTGCAAGGGGTATATCAATACCTGATGAGTCACGAAACCGTGAACAACATCGACCTGTATCTGCGCTCGAGCAGCACCTATTTTGGCAAAGCCGATGCCAATCTGTATCGCGCGATTTTGTTCGGCGTGATTAAAGATGCTGCCAGCCTGACCAAGGCCATTGAGCCACATGTGGATCGCCCACTGGAAGAAGTCAGCACCGTGGAGCTGGCCGTGTTGTATACCGGCGCGTTCGAAATTATCTCGATGCCAGAAACCCCATATCCGGTCATCATCAACGAAGCCATTGAGCTCACCAAAACTTACGGCGGTTCAGATGGCCACCGTTTTGTGAATGGCGTGCTGGATAAAGTGGCCGAGCAAGTGCGCGCCGAAGAGTTTGCCGCGATTCGTGCCAAACGTCAGGGCTAACGAGGGCGCGGTTTGAACGAGTTTGATCTGATTCGCCAGTATTTCACCCGCCCCACACCGCGGGCGGTGGTGGGGATTGGCGATGATGCCGCGCTACTTAGCCTCAGCCCCGGACATCAGCTGGCCGTGTCAGCTGATATGCTGGTGGCCGGCCGGCATTTTTTTGCCGATGCCGACCCCGAGCGGCTTGGGCACAAAGCCTTGGCGGTCAATCTATCAGACCTCGCTGCCATGGGGGCCAAGCCCAGCTGGTTTACGCTCTCGCTGGCCTTGCCCAACGTCGATGCCGACTGGCTGGCGGCCTTTAGTCGCGGCATGTTTGCCTTGGCCGATGCGCATGGGATCGAGCTGGTGGGGGGGGACACCACCAAGGGCCCGTTGACGATTGCGATCCAGATTGCTGGCGAAGTAGAAACTGGCTCTCGCATGCTGCGCTCACAGGCGCAGCTAGGGGATGATATCTGGGTGAGTGGCCCATTGGGCGCGGCCGCTGCGGCGGTGATGTATCGCACTGGGCGAGTTACCCTCGCCGCTGAGATCGCGGCGCGCTGTGATCTGCGGCTGGATTTACCGCAACCCCGTGTGGCCTTAGGCCGGGCGATCCGCCCCCTGGTGCATGCAGCGATGGATATCTCAGATGGCCTAGCGGGTGATCTGCGGCATATATGCCAGCGCTCGCAGTGCGGGGCCAGAATTGAAGTTGACGCAGTGCCTGCCGCACCCGAGTTGGCTGCTTTACCTGCCGAGCTGGCTTTGGAAGCCAAGCTGGCCGGTGGCGATGATTACGAGTTACTCTTTACCGCGCCCGCCAGCGCCCGCGCGCAATTGGCCGCTATTGGCCAGGACCTGGGCTTGGCGCTTAGCCAGATCGGGCAGATTACCGCGGCCTCAGGCGTGCAGTTTGTGGATGCCGCTGGGGAAACTCTGGATTTGGGCTTGGGTGGCTTTGATCATTTTCGCGCCCCCTAAAGCCGCTGAGCACAGTTTGAGATGACGATGACGCAGGATAAAAAACAGCCGCCATTACTAACGCCCGATTGGGCGTTTTTAATGCGCCATCCCGCCCACTGGCTGGCCTTTGGCTTTGGCGCTGGTCTGGCTCGGCGCGCGCCGGGCACGTGGGGCACGCTGGTGGCCTTGCCGCTGTTTGCGCTTTTGCATATCTGGCTGCCAGCACCGATTATTTTTGCCCTATGTTGGCCCTTGTTTGCGGCAGGTATCTGGTTTTGTGAGGTCACTGGGCGGGCCCTTGGCGTCAGTGATTATGGCGGCATCGTCTGGGACGAGATCGTCGCTATGTTGATGGTGCTGTGTTTTGCGCCGGAGAGCTGGCTGGGCTGGCTGATGGCTTTTGCGCTGTTTCGCTTATTTGATATCGTCAAACCCTGGCCCATACGCTGGTGTGATCGCCAGATCAAAGGTGGCTTAGGCGTGATGGTGGACGACATTTTGGCCGCCGTGATGGCGATAGCCGTTTTGCTGATGATTAGCCCCTGGATTTCTTAATGGGTATGGCTCTGTAGCTGTTTTCTAATAATGGCTGTGGCTTAATACCCTCTTGGTGTATACATGATTCGATTAAAGTCACTCACGCTGCGGCGTGGGGTGAAAGTACTGCTAGATAGCGTAGATCTAACCCTTAATCCCGGCAGTAAAACCGGCGTGGTCGGTGCCAATGGCGCCGGTAAATCCAGCTTTTTTGCCTTGCTGCGCGATGAAATCCACCCAGATACCGGCGATCTCTTAATGCCGCCGCGGGCGGCGATTGCCCATGTGGCGCAAGAAACGCCGGCCTTGCCCTGCACGGCGCTGGATTATGTGCTGGATGGCGATGTAGAGTTGCGTCGGGTGGAGGCTGAGCTTGCCGCTGTAGCAGGGGATGGCGTGCGCCATGGTGAGTTGCTGGCCCAGCTGGAAGCGATTGATGGCTACGCCGCACCTGCGCGGGCTGGCAAATTGCTGGCTGGGCTAGGCTTTAGTAGCGATGAAATGCAACGGCCCGTGAGTAGCTTCTCGGGGGGCTGGCGTATGCGCTTGAATCTGGCGCAGGCGCTAATGTGCCGCTCGGATCTGCTGCTCTTGGATGAGCCGACCAATCACTTGGATCTGGAGACCGTAGTCTGGCTGGAAGGCTGGCTTAAATCCTATCGCGGTATGTTGCTGGTGATCTCGCATGATCGTGATTTTCTCGATGCGACCGTGGGGCAGATCTTACATATCGAGCAGCAAGGGATGCAGCTCTACACCGGTAACTATGCCGATTTCGAAGCCCAGCGCGCCGAGAAACTGGCCCAGCAAAACCAGGCTTTTGAAAAGCAGCAACGGCAAATCGCCCACCTAGAAAGCTTTATTACCCGCTTTAAGGCCAAGGCCAGCAAGGCCAAACAGGCGCAAAGCCGGGTGAAGGCCTTGGAAAAAATGGAGCGGATCGCCGCCGCGCATGTCGATTCGCCATTTAGTTTTGCTTTCCGCGAGCCCGAATCGTCACCTAGCCCCTTGGTACGGCTGGAAAATGGCGTGGCAGGCTATCAGGCCGCTGCGCCGGTGTTGCAAGGGCTGAACCTCAGCCTCGAAAACAAAGCCCGCTTGGGCTTATTGGGCGTGAACGGGGCAGGGAAGTCGACCTTTATTCGTTCGCTGGCCGGCGAGCAGCCCCTGCTGGCAGGTATTCGCACCGAAGGCAAAGGCCTGCGTGTGGGTTACTTTGCCCAGCATCAGCTCGAATATCTGCGGCTGGAAGAATCCGCGTTGTGGCACTTGCAAAAGCTCGACCCGACCACGCGTGAGCAAGAGCACCGCAACTTCTTGGGCGGCTTTAATTTTGTCGGCGATATGGCCACTTGCCCGGTGGCGCCGTTCTCTGGGGGCGAGAAAGCCCGTCTCGCGTTGGCGCTGCTGATCTGGCAAAAACCGAATTTATTGCTGCTCGATGAGCCTACCAACCACTTGGACATCGAAATGCGCGAGGCGCTGACCTTTGCGCTACAGGATTTCGAAGGCGCTTTATTGGTGGTCTCGCATGATCGGCATTTATTACGCGCCACCGTAGATGATTTCTGGCTGATTGAAGGTGGCCGCGTGCGGCCATTTGATGGCGATCTGGACGATTACAGCCGATACAGCCAGGAAAAACGTGGTGAGCAGGCGGCAAGCGCCCAGCCGGCAGCTTCAGGTGAGAGCAATAATCGCAAAGAGCAAAAGCGGCAAGAGGCGCAAGAGCGGCAACGCTTGGCCGCGCTGCGCAAACCCCTCGAGCAAAAGCTCGCCAAAGTTGAAAAAAGCCTGGCACAGCTACAAGCGCAGCAAAGTGAGCTGAATACTTTGCTGGCCGAGGAAAGCATCTATAGCGCTGAGCGTAAAGACGAACTGCAAACAGCGTTGCGGCAAGATGCCGAAGTTAAAGCGCAGTTGGAAGAGTTGGAGCTGCAATGGTTGGAGCTGAGTAGCGAGCTGGAAGAAATCTTGTAGTGATTCAAATAAAGGCTAGGGTATATTGCTCTAGCCTTTTTTATATCTACCTTTGAGGGTAATACCCCTGTGAATTTTCTGCGTAGCAATCTGGGCTTATGGCTATTTTGGCTGTTAGTTTTGGTCTGTGTGTACGGGGCGTTTGAGCATTTTGTATTTAGCCGCCAGCCGGCCGCCACGACGCTAGAAGCCACGGGTGGCCAAGTACTGCAGGTGCGCAAAGGGCGGGATGGGCATTTTCGCCTGCCCGGTACCCTGAATGGTGCTCCGGCCATTTTAATGGTGGATACCGGTGCCAGTAGCGTGACGCTCGATGAAGATCTGGCCCGGCAGCTGAATTTACCGATAGGCGAGCGCTTTACCACCCAAACGGCCAATGGCCCCGTTGAGGCCTATGCCACTGTACTGGCCGAATTGCGCCTGGGGCCATTTACCTTGCGGCAGGTATCGGCGGCAGTGGTGCCACGTTTGGGGGATGAGATCTTGCTGGGGATGAATGTACTGCGGCGTTTTAAACTGGAGATACAGGGTGAACAGCTGCAGTTAAGTCCACTCGAACAGACCAGCCACTAGCCGGCTTGCGACTCACGATGAGGTGTGGATGACTACGGGTAATTAGCCGCGTACTGGGTGATGGGGCGGGTTGACCTGGCTTTTGAGCTCGACGGCCAGTAGGCTGTCCACGCGTTTGAGTACTTCGCTGGCATTGGCGAGATACTGGGCAATCGCGGTGCTCAAATCATCAGCGTAGTTAATCGGGCGGATCGGCATGGTCTGGCTCTGGGTTGTCATCACAGGTGGCAAGTGCATTAGCCACTAATGATGTTATCGGCATAGCAGGCACTAACTTGAGCACATTACTGAACAAAACGCGCCAATAAATTGATCTAGAACAAAAAAAGCCCCGCTAGTGCGGGGCTTTGTGTTGCGAGCCTAACTTAGGCTTGGCCGTAGGTTTCTTTGTATTCGCGACCGTAGAAGCTATCGAGCAACAGCTGTTTCAGCTCGCTGATCAGCGGGAAGCGTGGGTTGGCGCCGGTACACTGATCGTCGAAGGCTTCTTCAGCGATCCGATCTACTTTAGCCAGGAAGTCTGCTTCGTTCACGCCGGCATCTTTGATCGATTGCGGAATGTTCAGCGCAGCTTTCAACTCGTCCACCCAAGCCACCAGTGCGGCGACTTTCTGATCATCGTTTTTGCCTGGCAAGCCCAGATGCTCGGCGATATCGGCATAGCGGCATTTCGCTTGTGGACGGTCGTACTGACTAAAGGCCGTTTGTTTAGTCGGAATATCCACCGCGTTGTAACGAATCACATTGCTGATCAGCAGGGCATTGGCCAAACCGTGGGCGAGGTGGAACTCGGCACCGATTTTGTGCGCCATTGAGTGACAAACACCCAGGAAGGCATTGGCAAAGGCTACACCGGCGATGGTGGCGGCGTTGTGTACGCCTTCACGTGCCGCAGGGTCATTCGCGCCGTTGCTGTAGGCTGATGGTAAGTGCTGTTTCAACAGTTTCAGCGCTTGCAGTGCTTGTGGGTCGCTAAACTCGTTAGCCAGTACCGATACATAAGCTTCCAGTGCGTGAGTCACCGCATCGATACCACCGAAGGCAGTCAGCGATTTTGGCATATTCATTACCAAGTTCGCATCGACAATCGCCATATTCGGGGTCAGCTCATAGTCGGCGATTGGGTATTTCATGCCGGTTTTTTCATCGGTTACCACCGCGAATGGGGTTACTTCCGAACCAGTACCTGAAGTGGTTGGGATCGCGATCAGTTCGGCTTTAACACCCATTTTCGGGAATTTATAAATCCGCTTACGGATATCCATAAAGCGCAGGGCCAGATCTTCGAAGTGTACTTCTGGGTGCTCGTACATAACCCACATGATTTTCGCTGCATCCATGGGCGAACCACCACCCAAGGCTACGATCACGTCAGGTTTGAAGCTATTGAGCATCGCCACACCTTTGCGCACGACGGCCAGAGTTGGGTCAGCTTCAACTTCATAAAACACTTCAACTTCCAGGCCATTCTGTTTCAGGATGCGGATGGTTTCATCTACATAGCCGTTGTTGAACAGATAGCGGTCAGTCACGATGGCTGCGCGTTTTTTGTTCGACAACTCTTCCAAGGCTACAGACAGACTACCGCGACGGAAGTAAATGCTTTTCGGAAGTTTATGCCACAACATATTTTCAGCTCGCTTCGCCACAGTTTTCTTGTTGATCAAGTGTTTCGGGCCCACGTTCTCGGAAATCGAGTTCCCACCCCAAGAGCCGCAACCCAGGGTCAGCGATGGCGCCAGCTTGAAGTTGTACAGGTCACCGATACCACCTTGTGATGAAGGGGTATTGATCAGAATCCGGGCGGTTTTCATTTTGTCGCCGAAGTAGACAATGCGTTCTTTCTGCAAGTCTTGATCGGTGTACAGCGATGAGGTGTGGCCAATCCCGCCCAATGCCACCAGTGCTTCCGCTTTATGCACGGCATCGAAGAAATCTTTGGCGCGATACATGGCCAGAGTAGGGGAGAGTTTCTCGTGCGCGAAGGCTTCTTCTTCACCCACAGATGCCACTTCACCGATCAACACTTTGGTATACGGCGGTACTTTGATGCCGGCCATTTCAGCGATTTTCAGCGCCGATTGTCCTACGATACCTGCATTCAGGTTGCCATCGATCAGGATGACTTTGCGTACCGCTTCGGTTTCTTTCTTGTTCAGAATGTAGCCGCCATTGCTGTTAAAGCGCTCTTTGACTTGCTCGTAGATGCTGTCAACGATGATGACGGATTGCTCAGACGCACAGACCACGCCGTTGTCGAAGGTTTTTGACATCAGGATCGAGGCTACTGCACGTTTGATGTCGGCGGTTTCATCAATCACCACCGGGGTATTACCCGCACCCACACCAATGGCTGGTTTACCCGAGCTATAAGCTGCCCGCACCATGCCTGGGCCACCGGTTGCCAGAATCAGATTCAGGTCTGGGTGTTTCATCAGGTGGTTAGAAAGCTCTACAGTGGGCTCATCAATCCAGCCAATAATGTCGCGTGGCGCGCCAGCTGAAACTGCGGCTTCCAGAACGATGCGGGCCGCTTCGCAAGTTGATTTGCGAGCACGTGGGTGTGGGCTGAAGATAATACCGTTACGCGTTTTCAGCGAAATCAGGGCTTTGAAAATAGCGGTTGAGGTTGGATTGGTTGTTGGCACAATCCCGCAAATCAGGCCAATTGGCTCGGCGATGGTGATGGTACCGAAAGCTTCGTCTTCTTCGAGTACGCCACAAGTTTTTTCGGTTTTGTAGGCGTTGTAGATATATTCAGAAGCAAAGTGATTTTTGATTACTTTGTCTTCGACGATCCCCATGCCGGTTTCGGCTACGGCCATTTTTGAGAGTGGCAAACGGGCATCAGCAGCCGCGAGTGCAGCTACACGGAAAATCTCGTCCACTTGTTGCTGGGTGAAAGTTGAGAACAGTTGCTGAGCTTTTTTTACTCGAGCGACCAGTGCATCCAGTTCTTGAACATTGGTAACAGCCATTTTGTGCTCCTGACTTGCTAAGTGGATTTCTGTGGTAATCATCTTATGTCTGACAACTAATCTTGTCTGTGCTTTATTTACGCGTCATGAAACGGTGTAAAAAAGACCAAACTTGCTGAGTGATGCCAACATCTTCAGGTGATGGAAGCATGGTAGATGCAGTATGGATATGAAAAGTTGATATTTCTCATGTTTTCAAACGCCCTTCATCTAAAATTCGCATAATGTATATTATGTAAAGTAATATCGGGGAATATGAGCTGGTGTGCTCCATGTCGAGCCCACTTAAGCCTGAAATCCATGAATCCCCGCCAAACTAGCTGCGATGACTGTTATTATCGCGACTTGTCACGATGACTTGGTGCAGCATGGAGCAAACCAAAGATAAAAAACCGCGCGGCCGGCGCCCTTTGCATGGGCAAGCGATGAGCGTTGCAGAACGCAAGCGCCGCTCGCGGGCGCTGCAGATTAAGCGCGCCACGCAAAACCATCAGTTGCGCCTACCGAAAGCGTTGTCAGTAGAAATCGATGCTAGCTTGCATCAGAAGTTCCGCACCTATTGCCAGCAACAGCAGCTCACGCAAGCTGAAGCACTCGAGAAAATTCTCGCTGCATTGGTTTTGGATTAAAAATTGGGCAGCATTATTTTGGCCCCAAGACCAATGCGGGATAC
>NZ_JTLG01000009.1:0-60211 GCF_000799095.1 Chitinibacter sp. ZOR0017
CAGCCCAGCCCAGCCCAGCCCAGCCCAGCCCAGCCCAGTCCAGTCCAGTCCAGTCCAGTCCAGTCCAGTCCAGTTCAGGCTAGCGCTTGCGCCAAATCAGCCCGCAAATCGCGCGTATCCTCAATCCCTACCGATAAGCGCACCAAGTGATCGCCGACCCCCAGTGTTTGTCGCTCTGCCGGGCTCAGATTGGCGTGCGTTTGGAGCGCTGGTACGGTTATCAGGCTCTCCACCCCTCCCAGACTCTCGGCAAAACTGATCCACTGCAAACGTTCTATCAAGCGGCGAACAGCCGCTTCATCGGGCAAACTAAAACTGATCAGCACACCAAACCCGCTGGCGAACTGGGTAATGGCCCGATGGGCGGGGTCGCCGGCCAAACCCGGGTAGCGCAGCTGGCTTACCTGGGGCTGCTCGGCTAACCATTGCGCCAGAGCGAGCGCATTGCGCTCCTGCTGCGCCAGACGCAAAGCCAGGGTTTTGATGCCACGGACTACTAGCCAGGCATCTTGCGGCCCCAGCGTTGCGCCGATGGCATTTTGCAAATAGCCCAACTCAGCCGCCAAGGCGGCATCGCGCACGGCCACCACCCCGGCAATGGTGTCGTTATGCCCACTCAGGCTTTTGGATGCCGAGTGCAACACAATATCAGCCCCATGGCATAAGGGCTGAAACCAGAGCGGGCTCAGCAGCGTGTTATCCACGATCAACCGCAATTGCTGCTGTTGGGCCAGCGCGCTGATGGCGGCAAAATCGGGCGCATCCAGACAGGGATTCGATAAAGACTCCAGCAAAATCGCCTTGGTATTGGGCTGGATGGCCGCGGCGAATGCCGCCGCGTCATGCAGCGGCACATAGCTAATCTGTAAGCCAAAACGGGCAAACACCTGATCGAGCAAGCGATAGGTGCCGCCATAACAGCCCGCACTGACCACCAAATGATCGCCGGCCGAAAACAGCGCCAGCACGGTCGATAAGGCGGCCAAACCGCTGGCAAAAGCAAAGCCATGGCTCCCCCCTTCCAACTCAGCGATGGTGTGCTCCAGGGCCTGCCGGGTTGGATTGCCCGAGCGGCTGTAATCAAACCCTGTACTCTGGCCTAGGGCCGGATGCGCAAAGGTCGCGGTTTGATAGATGGGGGTACTGATCGAACCACTATGGGTATCGGTCTGCAAGCCAGCTCTGGCAAGCTGTGTAGCAATATACATAGGTTATCCCTTAATCACGCACAGCAATCCGCCCGTAGCGTTCGCCGCACCATTGCAAGCTGGCGCACAAAGCCCAATACACCAGACCAATAAATAGAAAAATCTCTAAAGCGTACACCTGCTCACGGCTATTGACCTGATTAGCCACAAAGGTAAAGTCAGCCACGCCGACGATATACGCCAGCGAGGTATCTTTAACTAAGGTGACCCATTGATTAAGCCACGAGGGGCGAATAATGCGCAGCGCCTGCGGCAGCACAATCCAGCGCAAGATTTGCCCGCGGCGCATCCCGCTCGCCTGCGCGGCTTCCCACTGCCCGCGTGGCACGGCATGCAAGCCCGCTTGGACGGCATAGGCCAGATAGGCGCCCGAGACCAAGCCCAGCGCCACGATCACGGTCCAGGTGCCGGGCACATCCAAGCCAAACACAATCGGCAACAAAAAATAGCACCAGAACATCAGCAACAACACCGGGATGGCGCGCAAAAATTCACAGCACCAGCGCAACAGCGCCCCACCCCAGCCGGCCCACAACGCCAAACCGCCGGCCAGCCCCAGAATGGTGGCCAGCGCCCCGCCCCCCAAGGCCAGCAAACAGGTTTGCACCAGCCCTCCCAAAGGGCCATGCGGCCAGGCGCCTATCAGGAAAAATAACCAATTATCGGTGATCACCGGCCAATTCATCGCTTCGCCTCCAGTCGGGGCTGGGCCCAGCGCTGTGTGAGTAAATTCAACAGCACATACAGCAGCGTGGCCACCGCAAAGGCCTGAAACGTGAGTAAAGTCTGGGCATCCACCTGACGGGAACGATAGGATAATTCCATCACCCCTATCGCCATGGTCAGTGAGGTATTTTTGATGGTGTTCAGGCCCTGCCCCAGAAGCGGGATGCGAGCAATCAGCCAGGCTTGCGGCAAAATGATCCAGCGTAAGACCTGCCAAGGTCGCAGGCCATGGGCTTGTGCCGCCTCCCACTGGCCACGGGGCACGGCATTGAGCCCCGAGCGCACGTCTTCGGCCATATAGGCCATGGCATATAGGCTTAATGACCACCACGCTGCCAAAAACTCAAATGAGGGCCAACCCAGACTTAAGTCCTGCCATTGCCAGAGCACATGGGGGGAATTAAGCCAGATTTTGGCGGCCTCCGGCAGCATCCCGCCCACCGCGAAATACCAAAACAGTACTTGTACCAAAAGCGGCGTATTTCGCAGCGCATTATGCGGCAGCGCCAGCCACGGCCAATGCCCTTGCTGCCGGGCAATACCCAGCAGCACCCCCAAGATTAATCCAGTCAGAATGATCGCTGCAGACAGCGTGATGGTCAGCACCAGCCCCTGCAAGAGCCAGCCTAGCTGCTCACTACCCAATAATCCTTGTCCAAGCCATGCTGGCATCACTTTCTCCCCAATACAGGCGGATCGCCCGTGGTGAAAATAAACCGGCCAGACTGATCGAGTCTGGCCGGTCGGCAAATCGCGGGGGCTGCAGGCATCCGCTCCCCGCTTCACCCGCCCTGCTACGCCTTATGCGCTGCACTTGGCGATGGGGCGGATGACAGGGTGCGGGCCTTGATTAGCCGCCCCAGCGCTGAGCTTGCAGGCTTAAGTTGGATCGCCGATTTTGAAGTCGCGTGGCAATGGCGCTTTGGTTTTGGGGCCAAACCAGCGGTCATAAATCTGTTTGGCCTGACCGGTTTTTTCCAGCTCTTGCAAAGTGGCATTCACAAATTGCGCCAACCGCTCTTCGCCGCGTGGCAGGCCAATACCTTGATATTCACGCGTGAGGGCGAAAGGGGAAATTTCGTATTTGGCTTTATCGGGGGCATTGGCTAGCAGCGCCAGCAGCTTGGCGTCATCCTGCGTAATCGCCTGCACATTGCCGTTGCGCAAGGCGGTAAATGCCAGCGGGGTGTCATCGTAGGCCACCACTGGTGTTTGCGGGTATTTCTCGCGCAGCAGCGCTTCCTGCGTCGTGCCCTTATCCACGCCGACACGCAAGGCTTTGATGTCATCGGGCTTTTTCAGCACCCCTTTTTTGGCAATGAATTTTTGGCCGGTGGCAAAGTACGGCACGCTAAATTCCACCTGTTTGCGCCGCTCTTCGGTGATGGTGAAATTTGCGGCCACCAGATCGACTTTATTCGCGGTCAACAGTGGAATACGATTGGCCGGATTAGTGGCTTGCAGCTCGAGCTTCACGCCAAGCTTTTTCGCCAAGGCTTGCGCCACATCGACATCCAAACCAGCCAGCTGGCGAGTTTGCGGGTCAACAAAGCCAAACGGCGGGTTGCTATCGAATGCGGCAACACGCAACACACCGGCTTTTTTAATCTCATCGAGCTTGTCGGCCCAGACTGCGCCAGAGAACAAGGCGAGGGATACAGCTAAAGCAATCGTTTTTTTCATCGTAGGGTCTCTCCCGAAGGTGTTCAGTCACGGCCTGAGATGTTTGCCCACTGCCGCGGCAGACGTGAATCGCTGCTGACTGCATCTTCCCCTAGTTTTGATATTCCAATAAATAATATTTTGTGATTTTTATATAACCAAAGATAAATATCCAATGCTCACGATGCTGCGAAGCACGCAGACTCTGGTGCAATCTGCTGCGCAGGCAACAGCGCGAACGAATATTCCAATTTGATCTATAAGAATATTTATTAATTATTTTTAGAAATATACAACCAGCCGTATAGTCGCTCTCAAGCCATACAGAACAACAACGCCTGGAGAGTATATGTCCACTGTAGTCTTGCTGGCAGGCAGCCCGAGCCAGCCCTCGAAATCCACCGCCTTACTGCAGCGCGCCGCCAAACTGCTGCGCAGTCAAGGGGTAAAGGTTATTCAGTACGGCGTGCATGACTTTCCAGCCGAAGATCTGATTAACGCCCGCTGGAATAGCCCGGCCATTAGCGAATTTAAAGCCGTCATTGCCGACAGCGATGGCTTGATTATCAGCACGCCCGTGTACAAAGCGGCGTACAGCGGCGTGATCAAAGCCATTCTTGATCTGCTGCCTGAGCGGGCACTCGAAGGCAAAGCGGCGCTGGCTTTGGCCACCGGGGGCAGCCCCGGGCATCTGTTGGCGGTGGAATACGCCTTGCAGCCGGTGCTATCGGCACTGAAAGCCCGCCATATTGTCGGCGGGGTTTATGCCACCGACAAGGATTTTACGAGCCAAGAGCCGACTGGTTACCAAATCGCTCCCGAAATCGACGAGCGCCTCGCCTTGGCCATCGGCCATTTCCTGGCGCACTTGAGTAATCCTGGTCGGGTCCAGCTCGATCCGGCCCAGCTGGCCGCCCGCATCCAGCAGGCCAGCATCAGTATCTGATTCATTAATGTTTCGCAGCCACTTTCTTTACCTTTCCTGAGGAGCAATACCATGAGCATCAAATCAATCAATGTACGTAACCAATTTCGCGGCACCATCAAAGAGATCATCGAAGGGCCAGTGTTATCAGAAGTGGATGTACTCACCCCATCAGGTGTGGTCACTTCGGTCATCACCACCCGCTCACTCAAAGAGCTGGATCTGAAACCGGGCCGTGAAGTGATTGCCTTTGTGAAATCCACCGAAGTGTCGATTGCCACATTGTAAGCACTTGCGCTGGGCATACCCGCCCAGCGTATATTCATCAAGCCATTATTCAATAGTGTCTTGATGAATATACCCATAAGCCACCACCAGGAGATCGCCATGCCCGATAACTCGACGACCGTGCTGACCTTTCCCGATCAGGAACAAAGTCCGCTCAGCATTCGGGCCAAAGCCTTGGTATTTGCCGACCCGGAATCCCAGCAATTGCTGCATGAAGTAGAGCGGGTCGCACCATCCGAAGCGCCAATTCTCATTCACGGTGAAACCGGTACGGGTAAAGAACTGGTCGCCCGCCATGTGCACCGGATCAGTGGCCGCAAAGGCCCATTTGTCGCGGTGAATTGCGGCGCAATTAGCGAAACCCTGGCTGAAGCCGAGCTATTCGGTCACGAGGCTGGCGCCTACACCGGTGCGGTAGGCAGCAAAACCGGCTGGTTCGAGGCGGCCAATGGGGGCACCCTGTTTCTGGATGAAATTGGCGATTTACCGCTGGCCTTGCAGGTAAAACTGTTGCGCGTGATTCAGGAACGCGAGGTGGTACGGGTTGGCGCCCGCAAACCGACCCCCATTAATGTACGATTGGTTGCGGCCACCAATGTGGACTTGGCACAGGCGGTGAATGCCGGGCATTTCCGTCAGGATTTACTCTATCGGCTTAATGTGGTGAGTATCAATATTCCAGCCTTACGCCAGCGCCGGGCCGATATTCAGCCGCTGGCCGAGCACTTTTTGGGTATTTATGCCCACAAGCTGGGTTATGGTGCACCCGCCCTCACCCCTGGCAGCGTGCAGGCGCTACAAAGCTACAGCTGGCCGGGCAATATTCGCGAGCTGGAAAATGTGATGCATTACGCGCTGCTGGTCTCCAGCGGCCGAGAAATCCGCCCCGAACACCTCAAACTCAACGCCATCACCAGCCATGGGCAAGAAACCGCAGGCAGTGGCGACCCGCTGCAAATTATTCGCCAGCAACTGCATAAATTATTTCAGGCTGAGCAGCCTGAGCTCTTTGAGCAAGTCGAAGATCTACTGGTTCGTTCTGCGTACGAATACACCCGCTACAACCAGGTGCGTACCGCCGAACTTCTCGGGCTCACCCGTAATGTGTTGCGCACCTTGCTCAAAAGGCATGGTTTGCTGAACGACCCGCACCATACCACCACCACCACCACGACTGGACGAGAAATAGCATGGAATATCGTAAATTAGGCCGTACCACACTGGATGTCAGCGTGATTGGCCTGGGCACCATGACCTGGGGCGAACAAAATACCGAAGCTCAGGCCCATGAACAGATTGATTTTGCACTGGCTGAAGGCGTTAATCTGCTCGACGCAGCCGAAATGTATCCGGTGCCGCCCAAGCCGGAAACCCAGGGCCGCACTGAAAGCTATATCGGTAGCTGGTTTAAAAAAACCGGCCGCCGGCATGAAGTAGTACTGGCCACCAAGGCCGCTGGGCCCGTTCGCCAGGCGCATCAGCCCAATCACCTGCGTAATGGCCAAACCCATTTCACCCGCGAAAGCCTGACCGCGGCACTGGATGCCAGCCTGACCCGCCTGCAAACCGATTACATCGATCTATACCAGCTGCATTGGCCCGACCGCAGCACTAACACTTTTGGCCGTTTGGCCTACCCATGGATCGACGATGAATACACGGTGAGCATTGAAGAAACGCTGTCGGTGCTAGCTGATTTTGTTAAAGCCGGTAAAGTGCGGCATATCGGGGTGTCGAATGAAACGCCGTGGGGTGTGTCGCGCTTTTTAGCGGCTCATGACCAACTGGGCTTGCCACGCATCGCCAGCATTCAGAACCCCTACAGCTTACTCAACCGCACCTTTGAAATCGGCCTAGCGGAATTTAGCCACCGTGAACAAGTCGGCCTGCTGGCGTATTCGCCACTCGGTTTTGGCGTGTTAAGTGGCAAATACCTGCATGGGGCGCGACCGGCAGGTTCCCGCTTGGCCCTGTATGAGCGCTTTAGCCGCTACAACAATCCGCAAGCGCAAGCAGCTACCGAGCAATACGTCGCCTTGGCACAAGCGCATGGCCTGAGCCCAGCTCAACTGGCACTGGCCTTCGTCAATAGCCGGCCTTTTGTCAGCAGTAATTTGATCGGGGCCACCAATCTTGAACAGCTAGCCGAAAACATCGCTAGTATTCGCGTGACCCTCAGCCCTGAGGTGATCGCTGCGATTGATGCTATTCAGGCGCAAATTAGCAACCCTGCGCCGTAATCCCTACCCCCTGGGCCACCAGGGGGGCTCACCGATACCTGCCATGCCCACTGAACTGCCTTCACTGCGCCACCATCGTCCTTTTCAAGCATTTTGGCTCTCCCGCACCTTAACTGCGGCGGCCTTTCAGATTCTGGCTGTGGCCACGGCCTGGCAGATGTATAGCCTGACCGGCAGCGCCCTCGATTTGGGGCTGGTTGGCTTACTGGAATTTGCCCCGCGAATTTTATTCCTGCTACAAATTGGCCAAGTGGCCGACCGTTATGATCGGCGGCTTATTGCGGCTACCACGAAAGCCGCACAAGCGCTGGCGGCCTTGCTGCTGTGTGTGCTGACGCTCCATGGCGGCTTAAGCCGCGAGCTTTTGTTCGGGCTGGCCTTCTGGCTGGGCACGGCAAGGGCTTTTGAAATGCCAGCCATGCAAGCCTTGCTACCGAATGTGGTACCGCAAGCCCTGTTACCTGCCGCAATCGCGGCTTCAGCATCGGCCATGCAAGCCGCCACCATTGTCGCACCGGCGGCAGGGGGCTTACTTTTCGCCGCCGATCCGGCCGCCACCTATGCACTGAGTGGACTCTGCATGGCTTTGGGCTGCGCCCTGATGTTTGTGATCAAGAAACCGCCACGCAGCGAGCGGCAAAGCGTCAAAGGCTGGGAAAATCTCCTCGCGGGACTGCATTACATTCGCGCCCGCCGCGATTTACTCGGGGCAATCTCGCTCGATTTGTTTGCGGTGCTACTGGGTGGTGCTACCGCCTTATTACCAGTGTTTGCCAGCGATATCTTGCACACCGGCCCCTGGGGCCTGGGCTTGCTGCGCTCGGCACCGGCAGTGGGGGCCATCGGCATGTCGATTGTGCTGGCGTATTACCCCTTACGTCGCCGCGTGGGCCAGCTGATGTTTGCCGCCGTGATCCTGTTTGGCCTGGCCACGATCGTGTTTGGGCTCTCCTCTTCGCTGTGGCTTTCCTTGCTGGCCCTGGTGGTCTTGGGCGCCGCCGATATGATCAGCATGGTGGTTCGCGGCGCGCTGGTGCAGCTAGAAACGCCGGATGACATGCGCGGGCGGGTCAGTGCCATTAATGGGCTCTTTATCGGTGCATCCAATCAGCTGGGCGAATTCGAATCCGGCCTCACCGCCCATTGGTTTGGCCCGCAAGCTGCAGTCGTGTTGGGCGGTCTGGGTACTTTGCTCGTGGCTGTACTGTGGATCCGCTGGTTTCCCGGCCTTTATCAGCGCCAAACTCTCAGCTCGCAGCCTGAATCACAAGGAAAAACATGAAAAAAACCATCGTGATTGTCGGTGGCGCCGGCGGTATCGGCAGTGCCACAGTACGGCTATTTGTGCGCCAGCATTATCAAGTGGTCATCGTAGATCGCGACCCTGAACAAGGCCGCTTGCTGCAGCAGCGCTACGCAGGGGCGGTCGAGTTTATCGCTTGCGACATTCAGAATCAGGCCAGCATTGCCAGTCTGGTGCTGGATTTAACGCGGCGTTACGGTGCAATCAGCCATCTAATCACCCTGGCGGGGCGGGCCCTGCCCGAGGAATTTCTGCCGCTTGCCGAGATTCCGGCCGATAAGCTACTCGATTCACTGGATCTGAATCTGGGTAGCCAGCTGTTATTGGTACAGCAGCTGCTGCCACTGCTGCGGGCTTCGACACACCCTAATCGCGCGATCACCTTTGTGTCCTCGATTAACGGGCTAAAAGCCTATGGCCGGGTGGCCTATAGCGCGGCCAAAGCGGGCTTAAGTGGCCTCACCCAGAGCCTGGCGCTTGAGCTCGGCCCGGAAGACATCCGCGTGAACTCGGTAGCCCCGGGCACGGTGCTCACGCCGTTGGCGCTGAGCGAGCCCAAAGATTTTAGCGCGTTAAAAGCGGGAAGCTTGCTGAACCGCCTGGCCACCGCGGATGAAATTGCCCAGGTTTTGTTTGCGCTGAGCGAGAGCCTAACTTGCCTCACCGCGCAGACGCTGATTGCCGACTGCGGGCAAAGCGCCAAAGGCTATCGCTAAAATACCCCCTTGCCGTATATCCTTCAAAATCATAATTATCAATAACCACAGGGCAATACCTTTCGGGATTGCCCTGCCAGGCTGCTGAAAAGTAGCTGACCAATAGGCTGCAAGTCTCGGCCAAGCCGAGCCTAGGAAATAAGGATTTCAATCTGCCGCCTTAATGTTCTATTCCCACCCCTCCCATCCCCTCCTTGAGGGGAGCCGCGCTTCGCGCGTGGGGTTTCTCATCAATCTGACGGGGCAATACCTTCGGTATTGCCCTGTTTATTTGAATAAAATCTAATCTAATTAAGCCGCTTGCTCACCCTCGTCCGCTTGGTATCGGCTACTAGGGATCGGTAGGCCTAGATTGCCACGCAGCGTCGATGCTTCATATTCAGTGCGGAACAGGCCACGTTTTTGCAGAATCGGGATCACCAAATCAGCAAAATCGACCAGGCCACCTGGATAAGTCGGCGCCAACAAGTTGAAACCGTCGGCTGCGCCGCCCACGAACCACTCTTCCAGCTGATCGGCAATACTCTCTGGCGTGCCATGAATCACGCGATGCCCACGGGCCCCGGCTACCCATTCATACAAGCCGCGGATGGTGAGATTTTCGCGTGCCGCCAAGTCCAGCAATAGCCGCTGGCGGCTCTTGTTGTTGTTGGTTTCTGGTAAATCTTGCGGTACGGGCCCATCCAGATCGTAATCGCGCAGCCCCTCCAGCCCGCCTAGGCTCGCCAGCAGACTCAGACCAATCTTGGGATCAATCAATTCACGCAATTGTTCTTTCTTGGCGAGGGCTTCGGCCTCGGTGCGGCCAATCACGGGGTATACCCCTGGCAAAATCTTGATGTGATCCGGGTTGCGGCCGTATTTATTGGCTGCGCGGGCTTTCACATCCCGATAAAAAGACTGCGCGTCTTCCAGCGTTTGCCAGGCAGCAAAGATGGCCTCGGCGGTTTGCGCCGCCAGCTCGCGGCCGGGTTCGGATGCCCCTGCCTGCACCAACACCGGGTGTCCTTGCGGCGAGCGCGGCACATTCAGCGGCCCCTTCACCTTAAAGTATTCGCCCTGATGATTCAGCAGATGCAGTTTGCTCGGGTCGTAATATACCCCTGAGGCTTTGTCGTAGAGATGCGAGCCTTCATCCCAGCTATCCCACAGCCCTTTCACTACATCGACAAACTCAGCGGCGCGGCGATAGCGTTCAGCGTGGTCCGGATGCGCCTCCAGGCCAAAGTTAAATGCCGCTTCGGCATTGCCTGACGTCACCACATTCCACGCGGCCCGCCCGCCACTAATCAGATCCAAAGACGCGTATTTACGGGCGATATGCCATGGCTCGTTGTAAGTGGTCGAAGCCGTGGCCACAAAGCCAATATTCTTGGTGACGGCGGCTAGCGCGGAGTAAAGGGTGATGGGCTCAAAACCTGTGCTCAGCTCCCGGCGGCTGCGCAAATCCTGATCGCCACCGCCGCCCCAGATGCCATCGCTATCGGCGGTAAAGATGGTATCGAATTTTGCAGCTTCGGCGATCTTGGCCAGCTTTTTGAAGTGTTCAAAATCCGTTGAGCCGGCCGGATTGGTATCCGGATGACGCCAGGCCGCCGCATGGTGGCCAGAAGGTGAGAGAAATACGCCCAGTTTCAGTTGTCGTTTGTTACTCATGCTCTGCTCCCTATGGGTTGGATATGGGCTGCACAGGCAGCCATAGCCCTACTAGAGCAATGGGTATGCCAACCACAGAACAAAGACACCAAGCAATTGATTTATTTGAATATTTAATTCAAATTGCACCCTTCCCTCAGACAAGGGGCGCTTACCGTGTTGCGCCATCAACACGCTACAGCGCAGCCTGCTGAAAAGTGCACAGCGCGCCCGAACCCTATCTGCTGACTTTTAAACAATATGCTGATTACTGAGCACAAAAATCACCACGCATGCCCTCAGCAAGTGACACACCGGGCGATCACGTCACACTGTCTCAGACAAAACAAAGACTTACTGCGCAAGACTTTTCTGCGCCGACTTGGCATGCCAATTGCATTAAAGGTGATTCAGTCAGGGATGCGACTGAACTGCAGTGCTCACAAGGCGCCGCAGTATTCACACCAGCATAAGGAACAATACAAAATGACAATTCATCAACCTCAACGAACATGGCGCACGCTACTTACCACCGCGTTGTTACTGCTCAGTACGGCAGCATTGGCTGATCCCGCCAAAATTATCCGGATAGGCGCCGCTGGCACGGGCACCGGTGGTCGCCCGGTGCAAGGCGGCGGCTCCATTGGCTCGGTCAATATTCAAGGTCTGCTGGAAGAAGAGTTCAAAAAAGACGGCATTAAAGTTGAATGGAGCTTTTTCAAAGGTGCAGGCCCAGCCGTCAACGAAGCCTTAGCCAATAAATTAATCGACTTTGCCTGGGTAGGCGATCTCCCTACCCTCATCGGGAAAGCCAGTGGGCTGAAAACCAAGATTATTCTGGCCAACGGCGTACTGAGCCATACCTATTTGCTAGTGCCGGCTGACTCGACCGCGACCTCGATTGAAGACTTGAAAGGCAAGAAAATCGCCGTCTTCAAAGGCACCAAAATGCAGCTGGCCGCGAACAAAATCCTGGAACAGCGCGGGCTATCCGAGCGGGATTTCAAGACCATCAATATGGATGTAGCGACGGCCCAGGCCGCGCTGGCGACCAAAGACATTGATGGCGCCTGGCTGACACAAGGCGGCTTTCAACTGATTGATCGAGGTATCGCCAAAATCATCTATTCCACCAAAGGCCAGCCATTAAGCCAGACCAGCCAGGCCAATCTGCTGGTGACCGAAGAATTCGAGCGCGATAACCCGCAACTGGTCCAACGTTTGGTGAAGGTAGCGGTGAAGTCGGCCCACGAAATCTCATTGGATGCCAATCGAGATAAAACACTGCAAGAATGGTCGAAAGACGGCGTGCCATTCTCGTCTTGGAAAAAAGAGTATGACGGCACCTCACTCAAGCAACGCTCAAGCCCATTACTGGATGAATTTTTTGTCGCGTTTTATAAAGATGCACTGCAATCAGCGCAGAAGTACCGAATGATTCGCGGCAATATCAATTTTGATCAATGGATAGAGCCAAAGTACGTGAATCAGGCCGTGAAAGAGCTGAAACTGGAAAGCTTCTGGGTGGAGCTGGATGCCAAGGGCAACCCGAAGGCAAAACGGGGTGGCTAACAGCCGCTCAAGCTGACTCACGCACGGGAGTGCCTTAGCCAAAACTAAAGGCACCCTCTTAGTTGGGTATTTGGGGGGATGGGCTGGCTCATGCCCTCATCCGCCCGCTTGATCACAGACGCTGCTGCTGGCACAGCAAAACGCCGACTTTCATTCTGTACCACAGTCCCGCCACGCCCGAGGCGAATCTCCCCCCGAAAGTGACCGTGCCATTCCGATGGCTTAGGCGTAAAATAGCGACCATCGCACACTAGTCCAATACGCACGCTTTTTTCTTTCAAAATCGCGCAGCAAATAGGACGAGTCTTAAAAATAGACCGTGCAAACGTAAACCAGACCGTAGACATGCCGCAGACTAATACACAAGCAGATCAAACCAATCCGTCATTTAATTCAGGGCTTACCCCTCCTCGCCGCTTTGCGATTGCCCCGATGCTCGACTGGACCGATCGCTTTTACCGGCGCTTTGCCCGCGAGCTATCGCAGCAATCCTGGCTGTATACCGAAATGGTGAATACCGGGGCGATTTTGCATGGAGACCAGAGCCGGCATTTGCGCTTTGATCCGTGCGAGCAGCCGATTGCCCTGCAGCTGGGGGGCAGCGAGCCGGCCGATCTGGCCCGGTGCGCCAAGATTGCGCAAGACTGGGGCTATGATGAGGTGAATTTGAATGTCGGCTGTCCGAGCGAGCGGGTGCAATCCGGCTCATTTGGCGCCTGCCTGATGCTGGAGCCCCAGCTGGTGGCCGATGGCGTGAAGGCGATGCGCGATGCCTGCAGCATTGATGTCACGATCAAGCACCGCATCGGCATTGATCAGATTGAAGACTACGCCTTTGTGCGGGATTTTATTGGTGAGATAGCGGCGGCTGGCTGCAGCACCTTTATCGTGCATGCACGCAATGCCATTTTAAAAGGCCTTAGCCCCAAGGAAAACCGTGAAATCCCGCCGCTGAAATACGATTATGTCTATCAGCTCAAACGGGATTTCCCGGCGCTGGAAATCCTGATTAATGGCGGCATTACCACCATGGCGGAGTGTCAGACACATCTACAGCATGTGGATGGCGTGATGGTGGGCCGCGAGGCGTATCACAATCCGTGGCTGCTGACCGAGGTGGATGTCCAATTGTACGGCGCGCCGGCCCGACAGGGTAGTCGTGCCGAAGCCATGCAAGCGCTGCGCCCATTTGTGGAGGCGGAGCTGGCCAGTGGCACCCCGCTGCGCTTTATTGCCCGGCATATTTTAGGGTTGTATCAGGGACAGTATGGCGCGCGGCAGTGGCGTCGCATGCTGTCTGATGCCACACTACTGAAAAATGCTGACTGGTCGCTGATTGAGCGTGCAATCCAGGAGATTGAGGCGAGCCAGGCCCGGCGCGAAACCACTGAATAAGGAAAAACCACCCATGCTACGTCGTTGTGCTGCTATTTTGTGTTGCGCCCTGGCCCTACCGGCGGTTGCGGATGACATTATGCTGATCGGCACCATGGGTAATAAAGGCGTGTTTCAAATCAATGGCCAGCGCAAAACCCTCAGTAGCGGGCAGGAAAGCGGGGCTTTTAAAGTGATCCGCATTGAAGGCGAATCTGCGGTCGTGGCCAGCAATGGCCAGCAACGCACTTTGCAGCTGGGCCAGGGCTATGTGGCCAGCAGCGCCAATCCCACCGACAATCAGGGCGGCACCTTGGTACTGCAACCCGATCAGCTCGGGCATTACAGTACCGAGCTCACCATCAATCGTGTGACTTTGCCCGGGGTGATTGATACCGGCGCCACGCATTTATCGCTGAGCCGCAATCAGGCTGCGCAAATGAAAATCAGCACCCAAGGCGCCCTAACCGGCCGCTCGCAAACCGCCAATGGCATTGTCGGGGCGTGGATGGTGCGGGTACCGCAACTGCAAATGGGTAAAATCACCGTTTATGACGTGCAACTGGTGGTGCGTGATGTAGACGATAATGGCCCGATCCTGATTGGCACCAGCCTGCTCAATCGCTTTCAGATGAAGCGTGAACAAGATCTGATGATACTGAGCAAAAAAGCCTACTAACCCCAGGTATATACTCCTAGCCCTTTACAGATTTAGCTTTACAAGCCATACCCCATGAAGAAAATTGTGCTCGCCAGCAATAACGCCGGCAAACTGAAAGAATTTGGCCACTTGCTTGCGCCACTTGCGCTGGAAATCGTGCCCCAAGGGGCGCTCAATGTACCGGAATGTGCCGAGCCTTTTGGCACATTTGTCGAGAACGCCCTCGCCAAAGCCCGCCATGCCGCGGCGCTCACCGGCTTGCCGGCGCTGGCGGATGACTCGGGCCTCTGTGTCGCCGCACTGGGCGGCGCGCCGGGCGTACTTTCCGCCCGTTACGCCGGCGAGCCCAAATCCGATAGCCGCAATAATGAAAAACTACTGACCGCCATGGCCGGCCAAGCCGATCGCCGTGCTTGGTATTACGCCGCACTGGTGCTGGTGCGCAGCGCCGATGACCCGCAACCGCTGATTGCCGATGGCGTGTGCCTTGGCGAAATTGGCCATGCGCTGGCTGGGGAGGGTGGGTTTGGGTATGATCCGCTGTTTGTCCTGCCGCAATGGGGCAAAACTGTGGCGCAAATCAGCGCCGAAGAAAAAAGCCAGATCTCGCATCGCGCCAAAGCCTTGCAGATATTACTGGCCAAACTGCAGGAAACCGGATTATGAGCCGCCCCGCCGACGATGAAAGCCGCTGGGCTCGCTGGTGTCGAGATGACGGCTCAGTGGTTTCGTGCACCGAAAAAGTCAAAGTGATGAATGAAAATCTCGACGAGCTGGCGCAAATGGCGCAAGACCTGTTCGAGGATGGCCTGCTGATGGAAGTCTCGGCCGAACAAATGAAAACTGTGCTGCACCAGCTGGTGGAAGCGCTGCACAACCCCTATCAATCCTGAGCTATCTCGCAAGGAATACCATGTTAAAACCCACCCTGCTCGCCCTCGCCCTGACTTTGCCTGCATTGAGCATGGCTGCTAGCAAACCGAGCAAAGCCGCTGCCTCAAAAGCTTCAGCCAGCGCGGAAGTCGACAACCCATTTACGGCCGAGCGCAATCAGGCGGCGGGCAACCTGAGCACAGCCATTGTGATCGTGCAAAAAATGGGCCTGGAATGCAAAGGCAAAGGCGGTTTGAGCGAAGAAAAAATCAAAACCGCCCAGCAAAAATGGCTGAAAACCAACCGCGACTATCTGATGATGCACGCCGACTATATGAATGGCTATTTGGGCAGCATCAAACAAATTCAGGGTGAAGAAGCCGCCCGCAGTGCCGTTGAAGACATGCGCAAGCTCTTCAACACGCAAGCCAATGAAGCCATCAAAGCATCGATGGAAAAAAATGGCCAAGACACTGCCTGCACGCGTTACTACGAGGCGATGGATGCCGGCAAAATGGACATCAAATCCAACCATCCCGACTACAAAGTGCTGAAAGGCATGCTCGAATACTCGCAGAAAAACGCGCCGAAAAAGTAAGCCATGCAGTCGATTTCCCTCAGCCAGCTGCGTAGCTCCGGCCTAACCGCGCTGCCGCCACTGGCCTTGTATATCCACTTTCCGTGGTGCATTAAAAAATGTCCGTACTGCGATTTCAATTCGCATGCGGTCAAAACCGGCCACAGTGAAAGCGGCCTGCCTGAGGCGCAGTATATCGCCGCGCTCTTGGCCGATCTGGAAAGCAATCTGCCTCAAATCTGGGGCCGCCCGGTCAGTAGTATTTTCATGGGCGGCGGCACGCCAAGCTTATTTTCAGCCGCCAGCATGGCCCAGCTACTGGATGGCATTCGCGCACGGGTCAAGCTGCACCCCGATGCCGAAATCACGCTCGAAGCCAATCCAGGCACCTTCGAGGCCGAGAAATTCGCCGGCTACGCGGCGGCCGGCATCAATCGCCTCTCGATCGGCATTCAGAGCTTTAATGATCAGCATCTGCAAGCGCTCGGTCGGGTACATAGCGCGGGTGAAGCACTGCGCGCCATCGACATCGCCCAGCGGCACTTTAGCAATTTCAACCTGGATATCATGTACGCGCTGCCGCAGCAGACGCTAGCGCAAGCGCAGGCCGATATCCGCCATGCGATTGCCTGTGGCTCCACACACTTGTCGGCCTATCACCTCACGCTGGAGCCCAACACGCTGTTTCATCGCTATCCACCCGCCCTGCCCGATGACGATCTAGCGGCCGATATGCAGGAAATGATCGAAGCCGAGCTGGCTGGCGCCGGCTTTGGCCACTACGAAACCAGCGCGTTTTTCAAACAATCGCCCCAGCATGACTATCGCAGCCGGCATAATCTCAATTACTGGCAATTTGGCGATTATCTGGGCATTGGCGCCGGTGCGCACGGCAAGATCAGTTTTCACGATAAAATCATTCGGCAAACCCGCTTTAAGCAGCCCAGCGAATATCTCACGGCCATGGCCAGTGGTAGCGCAATCCAAAGCGAAACCGAAGTCGATCCGGCCGAATTGCCGTTTGAATTCATGTTGAATCTGCTGCGTCTCACCGAAGGTTTTCCGCTGGCGCTGTTTACCGAGCGCACCGGGCTGCCGCAGCAGCGGATTATTTATCAAATCGAGCAAGCCTGTGCCGAAGGTCTACTCAGCCGCGATCTGCACTGGGTGAAGCCCACCGCGCAGGGGCAGCGGTTTTTGAATGTTTTGATTGAACGTTTTTTACCCGAAGCATAAATAGGTATATCGCTACAAGCCAACTATCAAAAGGCCTGTGGCCATATACCCATCAGGATAAAGTATGGAATGGCCTGTTGCGGCGCTCAGCGCTGCAGAAAAATACACCTTGCTCACCGATTGTGTGGTGCCCCGCCCGATTGCCTGGGTCACCACGCGCGCCAGCGCGGGCGAGATCAATATCGCCCCGTTTTCGTATTTCAATATCGTGAGCACCGAGCCGATGATTGTCTCGCTCAGTGTCAATCGGCGCCTCGGCCCCGATGGCCGCAGCGAGCAAAAAGACACCGCGCTACATTTAAGCCAAGGTGGCGATTGCGTGATTCATATCCCGTCGCACGATCACGCGCCAGCGGTGCACGCCACGGGCTCAAGCACACCGCCATCGCAAGAACAAATCGACAGTCTCGGCCTGCAATTTGCGCCCGCCCAAACCGTCAAAGCGCCGCGCATCGATGATTGCGCCGTGGCGCTGGAAGGTCGGCTATTGCAAGCCATTGCCGTGGCCGACCGGCAGCAAACGGTGGTCAGCGATCTGCTGCTGATCGAAATCAGCCACATCTACGCCGCCGATGATGTGCTGCACAATGGCCGCGTCCATCCCGAGCCCTATGCCATTAACGCCAACAAACGCCCGTAAACTTCATCACTAAGGAAGCACCATGAGCAAAGAAATCATCCATTCAGATCACGCCCCCAAAGCCGTTGGCACTTATTCGCAAGCGGTTAAAGTCGGCAACACCGTTTACCTGTCTGGCCAGATTGGTCTTGATCCAGTATCGGGCGAGCTGGCCGACGGTTTTGAAGCGCAAGCGCATCGCGTATTCCAAAATCTGCGCGCGGTGTGCCAGGCGGCCGGTGGCGACTTATCGGACATCGTGAAACTGGGCGTATTTGTGGTTGATCTGGCCAACTTTGCCAAGCTCAATGAAATTATGGGCGAATACTTCAGCCAGCCTTTCCCGGCTCGCGCCGCCGTGCAAGCCGCCGCCCTGCCTAAAGGCGCGCTGGTCGAAGCCGATGCGGTACTGGTGCTGGCTTAATATACCTGCCACCGTATCTATCGCTAGCGCATGTCTAGTTTGCGCTAGCAACTCATACCCCTAGCTGCGGAGTCGATCATGGCTTTTCAAAACCCCAGTGATAATGAAATTCGCCGTATTTTGCAAAACACTCGCCGCATTGCCGTGGTGGGTTTATCCGATAAGCCCACTCGCGCCAGCCATGGCGTGGCCCGCCTGATGCAGCAATGGGGTTTTCAGATTATTCCGGTCACACCCAAGCCGGCCGCCGAAATCCTCGGCGAGCCAGTGTATGCCGATCTGGCCAGCGTGCCGGGCGAGATTGATCTCGTGGATGTGTTTCGCCGCAGCGAAGAAGCCGGTGCAGTGGTCGATCAGGCGATTGCGCGCGGCGCAAAAGCCATCTGGCTGCAGCTGGATATCATCGATGAAGCTGCCGCGGCGCGCGCGCAAGCGGCTGGTATTCCCATCGTGATGGATCGCTGCTTGATGGTGGAATACGGCCGGCTGTTTGGCGAAAACAACTGATTGACCCCTTGCTAGCTCGCCAACATGGCCCAAATTGTCGCGACCAGCACGCATCGCCCAAGCGAAACTTGCCGTGCCTTAGCCAGCGCATTAGCCTAGTGCGATGACCTTGGCTTGCTGGGCTTTCGAGCCAGCCGCCAACAGTATTTCTGGGGCGGGCGAAAAATAATTCGTTTTACCCCGCCCGCCAGCCCTGCTGCAATAAGGGCTATTTTTATATTCGGATGACATCAATGCAGCTGCACTTCAGCAAAATGCACGGCCTGGGCAATGACTTTATGGTGATTGATGGCGTGCGCCAAAATGTTCAACTGAGCAGCGCGCAAATCGGTCAGCTAGGCCATCGCAATTTCGGGATTGGTTTTGACCAGCTCTTGCTGGTGGAGCGCAGCGCAACCCCTGGCATTGATTTTCGCTATCGGATCTTCAATTGCGATGGCTCGGAAGTGGAGCAATGCGGCAATGGCTCGCGCTGTTTTGCCCGTTTTGTCTACGACCAAGGCCTCACTGACAAAACCGAAATCGCCGTTGAAACCGCCAAGGGCGTGATATACCCGCAATTGGCCGCTGATGGCCAGGTCACCGTGAATATGGGCGTGCCCCGCTTTGCCCCGGCCGAGATTCCATTTCAAGCCCCCAATGAAGCCATTATCGACCCACTGATCGTGGCCGATGTGGTGCGCGATATTTCGGTGGTGTCGATGGGCAACCCGCATGCGGTGCAGGTGGTGGAAGATGTCGACACCGCGCCGGTGGCCGAGCATGGCCCGCTGATCGAAAACCATCCGCGTTTTCCGCAAAAAGTGAATGCCGGCTTTATGCAGATTCTGAGCCGCGACGAAATTCGCTTGCGGGTGTTTGAGCGCGCGGCCGGTGAAACCCTGGCCTGTGGCACTGGCGCTTGCGCCGCTGTGGTAGCAGGCATTCGCCGCGGCCTTTTGAATGACACTGTGCTGGTGCATACCCGGGGTGGCGATTTAAGCATCCGCTGGGCTGGCGCTGGCGAACCGGTCTGGATGACCGGCCCCGCTGTGACGGTATTTACCGGCACGATCGAGATTTAACCCCGCAGACAGGATACCGCAATGCAAGCTGCCGATATTGTTCAATGGTTAAAGCAGAATCCCGAATTTTTCGATGAATTCGCCGATGATCTGGCGCAAATTTATGTGCCCCACAATCACGGCGGGCATGCGGTATCGCTGGCCGAGCGCCAATTACTGACCCTGCGCGACCGCAATCGCCAGCTGGAAGGCCGTTTGAGCGAGCTCTTGCAATTTGGCGTGGAAAACGACCAGATTTCCGATAAATTGCACCAGCTCACCGTTGATTTGATGAAGGCTGCCGATCTGCGCGGCATTCTCGGCACGTTGGAATACCACTTAAAAGAGCGCTTCAACGTGCCCTGCATGGCGCTACGCCTGTGGCTGCCGGCCGACGGCCATCAGTTGATGGAGTTTTCACCCGTGGGCGAAGCGATCCACACACTGGCCAGCAATCTGGTCTCGCCCTATTGCGGCCCCTATGTCACCGATGAAGTGCTGGATTGGTTTGAGATCGGCGCGGGCGAATTAAAATCGTTTGCGCAGTTTGCACTCAAAACCGGCGAGCGCCCATTTGGCATCTTGGTTTTGGCCAGCCAAGATAGCGAGCGTTTCTACCCCGATATGGGCACGCTGTATTTGCAGCGCCTGTCCGAATTGGTGTCGGCGGCCATTCGCCGCGTTATTCCGGATCATGCGAGCGCCTGAGTTCCTCCCCGACCCGCAGCTGGCCGAGACCTTACCGGCCAGCAGTCGGGCAAGTTTTGAGCATTTCATCCGCTATCTGGTGGGTGAAAAAATGGCCAGCCCGCACACGCTGAGCGCTTATCAGCGCGATCTGAACACACTGGCACGGCTGGCGGGCGAGCGTGAACTCACAAGCCTGAATGCCCTCACCCTGCGCGGTTTTGTGCGCGCCTTAAGCCAGCAAGGCCTGTCTGGGCGCAGCATCGCCCGCACGCTGTCGGCCTGGCGAACGTTTTTTCAGCTGATGGTGCGGGATTTTCATTGGCCCACCAATCCACTCAGCGGGATCAAAGCCCCCAAAAGCGGCAAGAAACTGCCCGAAGTTTTGAATGTGGACGATGTGGTGGGGCTGCTCGATCACCTCCCCGACGACAATGCGCTGGATTCGCGCGATAAAGCGATGTTTGAGCTCGCCTATTCCGCAGGCCTGCGGGTCAGCGAAATTGTGGGCCTGCAACTGCCCTTGCTGGACTTGGCTCACGGCATGGCCACGATTCACGGTAAAGGCAATAAAACCCGGCTGGTGCCGATTGGGCAAGAGGCGCAGCAAGCCCTGCGGCAATGGTTATTGCGCCGACCTGAGTTGGTGCGCGGCAGCACGCAGGCGGTGTTTGTCAGCCAGAATGGCGCCGCGCTCACCACCCGCGCCGTGCAGCTACGGCTGCGCCACTGGCAGCAAACCCTCGGCATTGCCGAGCCCCTGTATCCGCATAAACTACGCCACAGCTGTGCCACGCATCTGCTGCAATCTTCGGGCGATTTGCGGGCGGTGCAGGAGTTGCTGGGTCACGCCAGCATCGCCACCACCCAGGTGTATACCCATCTCGACTTTCAGCATCTGGCGCAGGTGTATGACGCTGCGCACCCGCGGGCGCGCAAACGCGAATCAGACAAAGATGAAGCGGAGTCGCAACAAAATCAAGACATACATAGGCAGGTATAGGGCCATAAAGCTCAGCCAATAATGCCCCTATGGCAATACCCCGCCCATGCGTTCAACGCGCCGCGGCATAGCAACCATCAGATCGCCCCAAACCGCTACGCGCTCTGCCCCAGCTCACCAGTAAATTCGAACAGATCATAGCCGTTTTGCTGCTCCACCAGTTTGGCCGAGCGCACATGCTGCTCACCGGCCGGTAGGGCCACCGTGTAATCGCGCAGCGGGATATATTCCCCTTTCGGCGTAGCGATGCGCGGGCCTTGTTTTAAGGCCGGAATCGCCGGCAGCAGCAAGGCGGGGAAAAACGCCTGCGCGGCGGCGGTGCTCTGCCGCATCAACAGCGGCTGGGCCTTGGCACTCATCACTTGCAGCCCCATTTCCATCGCGCCGGTGGGGTGTTGCTGCAACCAGCGCACCGAGGCGATCATCCAGTTGCGCTCATCGCTGACCGACAGCGCCACCAGATCACCGGGCAATACATGCTCGCGCGGCAAATCATTGGCCAAAATGCCGTAACCGCCCGGGCTTTCATTCACCACCTGCCACTCGGTGAGTAATAAATCCTCATGCCCGAGCGCTGCGCTGCGCCCCGGTGGCATCAGTTGCTGCCCGCCATTGAGGCGAATCACCGCCCGCTGCAAGCCAAACGCCACCCGCACCTTGGCCGCGGTGGGGATACGCTGATACAAGCGGTGCGGCACGATGCTCCATTGCCGGATCACCCGGCGCAAGATTTCCAGCCACATCAGCACTTTGCTGCGATCTTTGGCCATCGGTGCTTTGGCTTCCACCGAATGCTCAGCCTTATGCAAGCGCTTGGCGAGCTCGATGGTATCAAACAACACCGCCTGGCCCAGATACGGCTCTAGCGAGCGATTGCCAACGTAATACGGCGCTTTATCGCTATTGAGCTCGATTAAAAAATAGCCTGCGCTGGAGCTAAGCTTACCCAGCGGCTGAAAGTGCGCATACGGCGCATAACTTTCGATAATCTCGATGACCTTATCAAACTCAGGCCCGGCAAAGCGGTGCGGATCGGCCAGCGCCAGCAGCACCAGCTGCTTATACAGCGTCGCCAGCGGGCGGCTGGTTTTGTCTTTAGGGTTGTCGTTTTTGGGCTCATCGAGGATTTTATGCTCGACCCCATAGCGAAACAGCTGATGCGCTTCTTGCCACAAGCCCGGTGGCAAAGGCTGATACAGCCGGGCCGACACCTGCGCCACCCGCCAAAAACTATACAAGGTGGCCTGAATCAGCGTGGGCGGGATTTTATTGTGGCTGGTAAAGAGACCCAGAATTTTCTCATCGAGCTTATCCTGCATGGCGATTTTCCAGCCGGTGGCCATCGCCAGCCAGACATTGCGCGCCAGCTGCGCCGCCGTGCGGGCGCTTTCGTGCATTGGCAGCGCGGGCGAGGCATAGGCCAGCTCAAAGCCACCGGTGAGCATTTCCAGCGAATTTTGATATTGATTTAAGAGCTGAATACGCGCTTCAGGCTCCAGCTTCACCTGATTGAGCACGGTGAGCGCATCCAGCAGCATGCGGCCGGCTTCGATCACATTGCCGGTGGGCAAGGCGATCAGCCACTCCTTCACTTGCTTCGGGTCGGTCTGCACCGTGGCAGCCAGGCTCGGATCAATGGCAGGCACCGCAAATTTCAAGATCGCATCCTCTAGCTGGCCAAACTCTCATCCAGGGCCCGCAAAGTAGCGCCCAGCAATAGGCGCGCGTCTTCCGGCTGGATAATGTAGGGTGGCATAAAATAAACGGTATTTCCAACCGGCCGCAGCAACACGCCGTGGGCCAGCGCACACTGGAAGAAGCGACTGGCAAAGCCGGCTGGCGCGTCCAGCACATCAAAGGCCCAAATCATGCCGCGCTGGCGCCAATGCCGTACGCGCGGATGCGCCGCCAGCGGTGCAAAGATTTGATTCAGCTCATGGCTTAGCGCCCGGTTGCGCGCAATCACCTGATCGGTGCGAAAAATCTCCAGCGTAGCCAGCGCCGCGGCGCAGGCCAGCGCATTGCCGGTGTAGGAATGCGAATGCAAAAAGCCGCGCGCGGCCTCATCGCTATAAAAAGCCTGATAAATCGCGTCCCGACACAGCACCACTGCCAGCGGCAAATAGCCACCGGTAATGCCTTTGGATAAACACATCAAATCCGGCTGGATACCGGCCTGCTCGCAGGCAAACATGCTGCCGGTGCGGCCAAAGCCCACCGCAATTTCGTCGGCGATCAGCAAGACTTGATACTGATCGCAGAGTATACGCGCCTGAGCTAGATATTCCGCGGCATACATGGCCATACCCACCGCACCTTGCACCAGCGGCTCGATAATCAGTGCGGCGATCTCATGGCTATGCTCCGCCAGCACACGGGCCAGATCGGCCAGTGCGCGCTGGGTGTAATCCGCAGCGCTTTCGCCTGGGGCAGCCAGCCGCGGATCCGGGCTTTGCACGCAGAAATTTTCCCGCACCAATGGGGCATAAGCGGTGCGGAAAATCGGCACATCGGTTACCGACAAGGCGCCCAGCGTTTCGCCGTGATAGCTGTCCGCCAGATACACAAAGCGGCTTTTTTGCGGCAGGCCTAAATTGCGCCAGTAATGCGCAGCCATTTTCAGCGCGATTTCGGTGGCCGAGGCGCCGTCCGAGCCATAAAACGCATGCCCCAAGCCGGTGAGCGCGCCCAGCTGCTCGGATAATTCCACCACGGGCGCGTGGGTAAAGCCGGCCAGCATCACATGCTCGAGCTGCTCCATTTGCGCGCTAATCGCGGCTTTAATGCGCGGTTCGTTATGGCCAAACAGATTCACCCACCAGCTCGACACGCCATCCAGCAGGCGATGGCCATCGTAATCGGTCAGCCACAAGCCATCGGCGCGGGCGATCGGCACCAGCGGCAGGCTTTCATGCCGTTTCATCTGGGTACATGGATGCCACACGGCGGCGAGGCTACGGGCTAATAAAGATTGATTGTTGTGCATTTTTTCCATATCAGCATTTTCGCATAAAGCGCTGTCAATCGGGCATTCTACGGGCTATCAGCTATAGTCACTGCCAACAGAAATACCGACAATTCGTCTTCAATTCTCATTATCGAGCCACCATGCCTGATTTTCGCAGCGATACCGTCACCGAACCGACGCCAGCCATGCGGCTGGCCATGAGCCAGGCGGCGGTGGGCGACGATGTGTATGGCGACGATGCCACGGTACAAATACTGGAACAAGCCGCGGCCGCCAAGCTGGGCAAGGCCGCGGTCCTGTTCGTGCCCACGGGTACATTTGGCAATCAGCTGGCCATCGCCACGCATTGCCAACGGGGCGACGAGCTGATCGCCGACGAAGGCAGCCATATTGTCTGGCACGAAGCCGGCGCCAGCGCCTATATCGCCGGCGTGCAGCTGCGGGCGATTGCAAGCAGCGATGGCGCCCCTAGCGCCGACGACATCGCGCGACGCATCCGTCATGGGCAAGATATCCATGAGCCCAAAACCGGGCTGATTTGCCTGGAGAACGCGCATTCCAATGGCCGGGTGATCCCGTTGGCGCGGATGCAGGAGATCTGGGCGTTGGCACAGGCTGAGGGCATTCCGCTTCACATTGATGGCGCGCGCATTTTTAATGCCGCCACCCATCTGGGCGTGCCGGTGACCGCACTAACCCAGTATTGCGACACGGTGATGTGTTGCCTCAGTAAAGGCCTCGCGGCCCCCATCGGCTCGATCTTGGCCGGCTCAAACGAATTCATCGCCCGCGCGCGGCGCCTGCGCAAATTGCTGGGCGGCGGCTGGCGCCAAGCCGGCGTGCTGGCGGCACCGGGGCTGATTGCCTTAAATGAGATGAGCGCCCGGCTGGATGAAGACCACCGTCGTGCGCAAGTGCTGGCCGTGGCCCTGCAAGGCATTGATGGCATCGAGATTGATCCTGCGCAGGTAGAAATCAATCTGGTCTGGTTTCGCATCACCCGCCCACTGGATGTCGCCGCGCTGATGCAAGCCCTGGCCGCGCACGGCATTAAGGCCAATCCACCCGAGCACGGGCTGATGCGGCTGGCTACCCACTGGCAAATCAGTGATGCCGACATTGCCGCCGTGGTGGCCGTGCTACGCGCGCAGCTGGCGGCGGCAAACTAATACCCTTGTAAGCAGCACTATGCCTGCTGAATAATCGAGACACTGGCAGCTAAAAAGGCAACCTTGTGATTGTTTTAGAAAATCTGAGTAAAGCGTACCGCGTTAATGGCCGTGAGATTCCGGCCTTAAAGCGCATCGACCTCACCATCGCCGCGGGCGAAATCTTTGGCATTATTGGTCATTCCGGCGCGGGTAAATCCACCCTGATCCGCCTGATCAATCAGCTGGAGCGCCCTAGCGGTGGCCGCGTGCTGATTGATGAAGTGGATATGACCGAGCTTTCCAGCGATGGGCTGCGCAAAGCCCGGCAGAAAATCGGCATGATTTTCCAGCATTTCAATCTGCTGATGAGCAAAACGGTGGCGCAGAATATCGCCTTCCCGCTCGAAGTGGCCGGCGCCGAGCCCGCCAGCATCGCGCCGCGGGTAAATGAGCTCTTGGCGCTGGTGGGGCTCACCGAGCACGCCAACAAGTACCCATCGCAACTTTCTGGCGGGCAAAAGCAACGCGTGGGCATCGCCCGTGCGCTGGCCAACAACCCCAAGCTGCTGCTGTGCGATGAGGCCACCAGCGCGCTCGACCCGCAAACCACCGCCTCGGTGCTGCAGCTTTTGCTGGAAATCAATCAAAAGCTGCAGCTCACCATTGTGCTGATCACCCACGAAATGAACGTGATCCGCACGATTTGCGATCGGGTGGCGGTGATTGATGGTGGCGAGATCGTCGAAATGGGCCCGGTGAGCCGCGTCTTTTTACACCCGCAGCACCCCACCACCCGCCGCTTTGTCTACGAGAGCGAGCACATCGACGAAAACCACGAAGCCGATGATTTTGCTCACGTGCCCGGTAAAATTGTGCGCCTCACCTATCTGGGCGAAGCCACCTACCAGTCGCACCTGAGCAGCCTAGCGCGTGAATACGAGGTGGATTTCTCGATTCTGGCCGGCCGTATCGAGCGGATCAAGCACACGCCCTGCGGGCAGCTCACCCTGGCCCTGCAGGGCCCTAAAGTGGCTCTGATGCTGCAACAGCTAGCCCACGAAGGGATTGAAATCGAGGAATTACGCGCATGATCAACGAACTCTTTGCCAATATCGACTGGGCCGACATCGGCACCGCCACGCTCGATACGCTTAGCATGCTGGGTGGCTCGCTGCTATTTACCCTGGTGCTAGGTCTGCCACTGGGTATTTTGCTGTTTCTGACCGGTAAACGGCAGCTGCTGGAGCAGCCGCTGGTGTACAACCTGCTGTCGCTTCTGGTGAATGTACTGCGCTCGGTACCTTTTGTGATTTTGCTGATCATCATGATCCCGTTTACGGTGCTGATTACCGGCACGTCGCTCGGGGTGGCCGGGGCGATTCCACCGCTGGTGGTGGGTGCTACGCCATTTTTTGCCCGCTTGGTAGAAACCGCGCTGCGCGAAGTGGATCGCGGCATTATCGAAGCCACCCAAGCCATGGGCGCCACGACCGGGCAGATTGTGATGAAAGCACTGCTGCCCGAAGCCATGCCCGGCATTCTGGCCGCGATTACCGTTACCGCGATTACCTTGGTGTCGTATGCCGCGATGTCGGGCGTGATTGGCGGCGGCGGTTTGGGCGATCTGGCGATTCGCTTTGGCTATCAGCGCTTCCAGACCGATGTCATGGTCGTGACCGTGGTGCTGCTGCTGATTCTGGTGCAGATTTTGCAAATGGTGGGCGATAAACTGGTCCAGCATTTCAGCCGCCGCTAAGGCGCGGGCGCTGAGTACAAAAGCATATATTTATAACCAAACAGTATTTTCGGCCACACCAGCGGACTGATAAGCTAAACGCCATGTACCCATCTGGGTATCTGCTGCAAAGCTATCACTCCAAAAGAGTTGAACCCTATACCCCTCCCAAAAGGAATCGACATGAAAAAGCTGCTCACCCTGGTTACCGTTGCCGCCGCCTTTGCTGGCACCACAGCCCTGGCCGGTGAAAAACTGAGCATCGGCGCCACGGCCGTACCGCACGCCGAGTTGCTGGAATTCGTAAAACCCACCTTGGCCAAACAAGGCGTGGATCTGGATATCAAGGTCTTCACCGACTACGTACAACCAAACGTACAAGTGGCAGAGAAAAAACTGGATGCCAATTTCTTCCAGCATCAGCCTTACCTGACCGAATTTAACAAAGGCAAAGGCACCAGCCTCGTGAGCGTAGCCGGCGTGCATGTCGAGCCATTTGGCGCGTATTCAAGCAAAGTGAAAAAACTGGCCGATCTGAAAGAAGGCGCCACCGTGGCGATTCCCAACGACGCCACCAATGGCGGCCGCGCCCTCTTGCTGCTGGATAAAGCCGGCGTGATCAAACTGAAAGACAACAAAAACATCCTGGCTACCAGCAAAGACATCGTGGGCAACCCGAAAAAACTGAAATTCAAAGAGCTGGAAGCCGCCACACTGCCACGCATTCTGAATCAAGTTGATCTGGCGCTGATCAATACCAACTATGCGCTGGAAGCCAAGCTGAACCCAAGCAAAGACGCACTGGTAATCGAAGGTAAAGAATCGCCATACGTGAATATCCTGGTGACTCGCACTGATAACAAAGACGCCGCTGCCGTGAAAAAACTGGCCGCCGCTTTGAAATCACCAGAAGTGAAGAAGTTCATCGAAGAAAAGTATAAAGGCGCGGTAGTATCTGCGTTCTAACACTCTGTGTTAACCGCCTCGCCTCGCGCGAGGCGGCGCCTAAATTCACTGGACATGAGTACAGGCAAACCCCATGAAAACCCCGCTGTAATGGCGGGGTTTTCTTTTTGCCGCTTTGAATAATCGGGATTGTGCCGACAGTGGCGAGCGCCAACCCCCAGCATGAATCACTCGCAGGTAAAAGCTGGGCGAATTAGCCACCAACAAACTCGGATTAATGCTCACGCGCAACTACTAGATTAAACTAGAGGGCTGGTTGGTTTCGGCCATGAGCCGCCATCAAGCATGTTTGGTGAACAAGGCCAAGAATGGGATGGCGACTGCACAACTAGCGAACTTCAAACGAGGATAAAAGCATGAAACGACTCCTGATTGTTTTAGGCTGCTTCTTTTTGCTGCTCGGCCTATTTCATGAATCATTACCTATTGATTTAGCTAGGGGAATTTGGAGTATTTTCAGCTCCAACTCTCGACCAATCTATTTCAGAATCATACCAACCGAACAAGTTGATTACACGCAAGTTTTATTACTAAGTATTGGTGCGCTATTGGTGTTGGCCGGACTACTTCGCCGTTCATTCAAATAAATGAAAATCTCTGGATTAGGCTTAACGAGAGGCTGCAGTCGGCCAGAAGCGGACTTTTGAGATAATTTGTAAAGACTCAATGCGAAGACAAGCTTATATCCGGACTTTATTTAGATTTTAATTTTCAGAGAAGGCAATGAAATTGAAGGCAAGCAATGAAATAAAGACGGTTATGCTATCCATGATGCTGTTGTTGACAAGTACAACAGCTCTAGCAGAGAAGTGGTTTCTATTTCAAGAAACTCAAGTTTCTAAGATTTACTTGGATTCTGATTCAATTCGACGTTCTAACAATAAAGCCACCGTCAAGCAGCGCCAAGATTTTTTTGAGGTTAAAAAATCTTTAGTATCTCAGCCCCCATATAAATATGTCGCAGCTATTTCCACAATTGAATTTGACTGTGACAAGGAGTTAAAACGAACTCTCGATGAGGTAATCATAACAACAAAGGGTGAGAAAAAAACACCCGAGTTTGAAGTATCCGGCAGCATGCCAATTATTGGGCCATTCATGCAGGCAACAATGGAACACGTGTGTCAAAAGTCAACCACCCCAAAACCTTAAATAATCAATCACGCTGTATCATCGGCGTAGCTATTTAACTTCTGTGCATGCATGACTTATCGTTGTTATATTTGAATTGGAATTTCAGAATGTCTGCATTGGGTCGATTTCTGCCACTCCAGCTTTCACAGAGCGCGCTAATATCAACCAGTCAACCCAAACAACAAGATGGCCCACGGACCAACTGCAACCCGGGGTGGCATCCCCGCCGGGGCTTAATGCGGTGGATGCGCGGGTAATTTGAACTGGCGGCGTAGCCAGCGGATGGGGGCGCCCACCACCGGCAATTTTTGCAGCAGCTCTTCGGCCGCATCCCAGTAATCACGATGCAGGCGCAATAAACCATCAGCGCCAAAAACCAGATGCGAGCTGCCGCTTACCGCATACAGCTGCCCTTTCAGGCTAAATTCGAATACCCACGTCACAAAGGCCTGACGGCCATCCACCAATTGCTCGCCGATGATAAAGCGCGGCCCTTCAGTGGTGGCAAACATATGCTGGAAAATCGCCTCAATGCCCGCATGCCCCACCACTTCGTTAAATGGATCTTTAAACCGCGCCTGCGGCTGATAAAACTCGGCCACGCGTGCGAGCGTGGCAGGGGTCAGGCTGGCATACCACGCCAGCACCGCGGCCAACTGGGCGCGGGTTTGCTCGGTGCTGCAGGCTGGGGCGAGCTCGGTCTGGATTAGCATCGCTTAGCGTGCTCCTTCATCGTGGCGCAAAACGGATTGACTGGGGGCCTTATGCGGGGGCTGATAAGGCATACCCGGCAGGGCATTGCCCACAAAGCGTTGCAAAATATAAAACCGCAGCCGATACGGCAGGATACGTGCGAATTTTAGCCACCAGGTAAAGCGCTGCGGAAAATGAATTTCAAACGCCCCGCGCGCCACCCCGCGCCAAATCGCGCTGGCCGCCTGCGCCGGGGTTTGCAGCGCGGGCATCACAAACTGATTTTTGGCCGTTAGCCCGGTTTGCACAAAGCCGGGATTGATTAAATACACATTCAGCCCGTGCGGCGCCAAATCACAGTACAGGATTTCGGCCAGATTGATCAAGGCGGCTTTGCTGGGGCCATACACGCTGGCGTTCGGCAGCCCGATCAGGCCAGCCACGCTGGCGATCAGCCCGATACCGCCCTGCCGGCGCGCCAGCATGTCGGGCAACACAGTCTGCAGCGCGTGATAGACGCTAGCCAGATTTAGCTGCAAGGTGGCCTCGGCGCGCGCGGCATCCACTTCCCACACCCGCTCGGGGCGATAATCTGCGGCGCAAAACAGCACCAAATCGGGCGGGCCAAACTGCGCCAACAGTTGCGCATAGGCGGGCGCCCAAGCCGCCGCATCTGTCACATCCAGCGGCAACACCAGCGCGGCCGGGTGCTGGGCGGCCACTTGCTGCAGCGCGCTTTCGCGCCGGGCGCTGAGCGCCACCCGCGCCCCAGCGGCCAGCGCTTGCTCGGCCAGCGCCGCGCCAATGCCGCTGGACGCCCCGATCAGCCAGATGACTTGCCCAGCCAGGCTGGGCAGCGGTCGGTTTAATGGTCGCCACATGGTCTACTCCTTCTTGCGAAAGAACAGCGTGACCTCCCCAAGCTCAATGCCAAACTTGGACATGCTGGCCCGGTTGATCATGGTTTTCTCGTCAATCAGAAACATCCAGTCATCAAATTGCATGTGATAGGTTTTGCCATCGACCGGCAGGCGCAGCGTGTAGCGCCAATTGAGGGCATTGCCGGCCACCTCGCCCAGCGCTTCGCCTTCGACATCGGCGGCGGTGCCGCGCCAACGGCCATCGCTGCCTTGGCGCAAAGTCCACACCCGCTGCTGTGTGCTGCCATCGTCGTACACAAAGCGCTCATCCAGCACCAGCGCGCCTTGCTGATACGTGCCGGTAATGTCGACTTTAAAGCGCTTCACCACTTTGCCGCCGCGTTGTTGGAACATGCCCCAGGCCTCGGTCTGGCCACTGAAATAGCGCACCAGATCCAGCTCAGGCTTAGCCGCCTGATATTCGTGCACCTTGGGTGCCGCGCAGGCCGTCAGCAGGCCACATACACCCGCCAATAGCGTGGCGGTAATCGATTTACGCATGATGAGACTCCAGACGTTCAGGCGCAGGATAGCGCCGCAATAAGCACAGGGCTGCCAGCTTGAATAGGCATGGCAAACCGGCGTAAACCCAAGCCAGCGCTGGCCCAGCAGGCTGGCCGGGCTGATAATCGAGCAGCGCCAGCAGCGGCAGCGCCAAGCCTGAAACCGCCAGCGCCAGCTTGCCGAGCAAAGTCCACAGCCCAAAGTAGCCGGCGGCCGCCTCGCCGGGCCGAATGCAGCCGGCCAGCAATACCGGTGGCAAAGCCAGATCGGCGCCCAGCGCCAAACCAGCCAAAATGCAGATCAGTAAATACGCTTGGCTATCCCCGGCGCCCAACAGGCTGGCACCGCAAAACGCCAGCAAAGCCAGCAACATGCCCAAGCGCCAAGTGCACAGCGTGCCCAGCCGGGCCGCGAGGCGCACCCACAGCGGCAGGCCAATTGCCGCCGCCAGAAAATACGCACCCAGAAACAGCCCGATCTGCGTGCCAGCCTGCAACCGGTCTTGAATGAAAAACGGCGCCAAAGTGGCGGGTATGGCCACCGATACGGCGTTAATCCAATACGGCCAGCACAGCCGCACAAAAGGGCGATTACCGCGCCATTGCTGCCAGCTTTCACGCCAGCTGGGCTGAGTGACCGCCGCCCGCTGCCACGCCGGCGCCCAGCGCTGCAATAGCCCCACCCCAAGTAGCAGGGCCAGCACAAAAAAACCGCAATACCACCACAGGCCATTGCTGCGTTCCGCCGCGGGCTGTGCCAGCCAATAGGCCGGTACCACGCTGGCCACCACCACGCCAGCCAGCCCTAACCCTTCGCGCCAACCTGCCGCCCCGAGCAAGAGCCCACCGGCCGCTGGCGCGGCTGTGCCAACATTCTGTGACTTGTCATCATTTTTAGCCGCGCTTGCTGCCGTAGGCTGGGCCTCGGGCATGGGCGAATGAACACTGCCCGCAAGCCGCGCCCCCCAGGCCAGGTAGGCAATATTGAGCATACTGTGGGCGGTATAGGCCAGCACGAGCATCACTCCAAGCCATAGCAGCAGATACCCCCCCTTCACTGGCGGCAACCACAAACCACTAAAACCCAGCGCCAGCAAAATGGCACCCAGCCAAAACCAGCGCCGCAAACCCGCACCCTGCAAGCGATCAATCCAGCGCCCCAACCACGGGTCTTGCACGGTATCGACCAGCCGCGCTAAAAACAGCACCCAGCCCGTACCGGCCAAAGCCAAGCCCAGCTGCGTGCTGTAATAGGCCGGAATCTGCACATACACCGGCAAAGCCGCCATCGCCAATGGCAGGCCCAGCGCCCCATACGCGGCTAAAGCCAGCTGGGATTGGCTGCCCGCCGGGCTAGCGGCCTGCGCTGGCGCGGTGCGCTCGGTAGTCATGGCGCCGCCCCCAGCAGTTTGGCGCGCAAACCCTGATCTTTGGTACGCGGATCGAGCCAGATGGCAAAGAAAGCCTCGGCAAATTGCGGATCGCGAATCTCGGCTAGCTGGCGCTCGGCACTGTAAAACGTGCAGCCCACACCGGGGCGGAACACCCCGATCAGCTGCTGGCCGGGCTCGACATCGGTAAATGCCCGCTGCATCAGCCCTTCCCAGCGCTGGCGAGTGGCCTCGTCATAGCGCGGGCCCAGCAAGCGGGCGATTTCATCGCTGCTGGTGCTGACAAACTGCGCGCGACTGATGCTGCGGTGATAGGTGAGCTCGAGCGCGAACGGCACGCCGCTGGCCCAGGCCGCCGGCAAACGCGGGCTTTCGCTCCACAGCCGCGCGGTGTAAATGCGCAGCCCCAGCCAGTGCAAATCGCCACTACCCACCACTTTGGCCTGCGGCAAATCGGCGCGCCAGACATTCGCCAAGGCAGGTATCGGCTGCCAGCCAAATCCCCAGAAGGCCATGATGGCAATACCCCGGGCGAGTTTACTTTTGCAAACAGAATTGAACGACATCGGTGCGCCCCTCGTCGAAACCCGCTTCGCAATAGCACAGGTAAAGTCGCCAGATGCGGATAAACGCCTCGTCAAAGCCTTGCCCACGCACGGCCTCGAGCGCAGCTTCAAAGCCCTGCCGCCAGCGGCGCAGGGTTTCGGCATAATCAGGGCCAAAGCGATATTGCTCGGCGGTACTCAGGCCAGCCTTGGCCGCTTGGGCCACAAAACCGCTTGGGCTCGGCAACATGCCGCCGGGGAAAATGTATTGCTGGATAAAATCGGTGCCGCTGCGATAGCGCTCGAAATAGGCCTCATCAATGGTGATGGACTGCACCAGCGCCTTACCGCCCGGTTTCAAGCGTTCGGCCACCGTGCTGAAATAACGGGGCCAATAGGCTTCGCCCACCGCCTCGAACATCTCGATCGACACAATCGCATCGTATTGGCCCGTGAGATCGCGGTAATCGCAGATTTCCAAGGCCACCAGATCATTGAGCCGCGCCGCATCGATGCGGGCTTGCGCCACAGCCAGCTGCGAGGGCGAAATGGTGATGCCATGCACGGCAATGCCTTGTCGGCCGGCTTGCTCGGCAAAGCCGCCCCAGCCGCAACCGATTTCCAGCACCCGATCGCCGGCTTTTAAGCCCAGCACATCGATAATGCGCTGATATTTCGCCACCTGCGCCGCCTGCAGGCTTTGCTGCAGGTCGCCGGCAAACACCGCGCTGGAATAAGTCCAACTCGGGTCCAGCCACAAGCGGTAAAAATCATTGCCGATGTCGTAATGGGCATGAATGTTTTTCTGGCTCCCGCGGCGAGTATTGGCGCGCAGCAGGTGTTTGAGGCGATACCACAGCTTACCCAGCCAGCCGCCAAACAGCATTTGCTCCAGCACCGCCTCGTTGCGGATCGCCAACCGCAGCAGCGAAGTCAGGTCGGGGCTATCAATCCAGCCAGCCTGATAGCTTTCAGCAAAACCAATATCACCAGCCTGTAAAATCCGCTGGCAGGCGCGCCAATCGCTAATCTGCAAAAACGCGCTGGGCGGCTCATGCAGATTACCGAAAGTCAGGTAATCACCCTCGGGGGTTTGCAGCTGCAAATGGCCCTGCTGCAAGCGGCCCAGTAGCGATAAAAACACCCGCGCGGCCGCCGGCATGGCAGCACTGCGCTGGGCAGTTGAGGCGAGAGTTCGGGTTTGGCTCATGCTTGTGTCTCCTGCTCGATCACGGCCGGCAAGGGGGCGCCTTGCACGCTCAGCGCCGGCACAGGGCTGGCCGGCTGCCGGTAAAACGGCACTTTTTTCCACCATAATTTGAGGGCTTGCCAATGAATACGGCCTATCACGCCCAGCGTAAGCAAGGGCTGAGCCAGCAGGGCCTGCGCCAGATTGCGCGCGGTCAGCGGCTGGCGATGGCCGCCAATCGCGGTTTTCAACAGCAAGCCGTGTTCATCGTGATAATCAATCGCCATCAGGCTGGTCTGCGCGGTTTCGCGCACTCTGAATTCGTAATGGCCAGTCACCGCACAAAACGGCGACACATGCATTAATTTGCGGGCATACAGCGGGGTATCGGCCCCAATCGCTTTTCCATCTTGGCCTAGCAAGAGATACCTATGGGTATCGCCAAAGGTATTGTTTACCTCGGCCAACACCGCCACCAGCGCGCCGCTGCGGTCATGGCAATACCAGAAACTCACCGGGTTAAACACAAACCCCAGCACGCGGGGGAAGGTTTGCAGCCAGATTTCGCCATCGGCGCTGATCTGCTGCGCTGCCAGTAATTGCCGCGCCCAGTGCGCCAGATCGCTGCCATCGCGCGGGCCGTAGTCACGGGTGCGCAGGCACACCGGCCGCCAGCGATCGATACCCAGCCAGGCATTGCCGGCATCGCTAAGCCGATCAAGATTCAGGCGCAGGCAAAACACCGGATATACAAAGCGGTTGCGACTGGGGCGCAGGCGATCATGCATCACCTGCCCGCGCAGCAAATAGGCGGCGGGCTGCATTAGCTTAACCTCGCCCAGTCGGGCGCCAGGCCAAAATCGGCCACCACGCGCAGCGCGGATTTCAAGCCGTCTTCGTGAAAACCATAGCCGGTCCAGGCGCCGGCAAACCAGGCCCGATCCTGCCCCTGAATAGTGGCGAGCGCTTGCTGGGCATTGATTGCCGCTTGGTCAAACACCGGATGCTCGTACTCAAAGCGCGCTAGGGTTTGTTCGGGCGCCGGCTCGGTAAACGGATTGAGCGTCACCACCACCGCCTGCTGGCACGGTAGGCGCTGCAGTTGATTCAAGAGATAGCTCACGCACACTGGGCGCTCATCACCCACTTGGGCGCCACCGAGGTAATTCCACGCCGACCAGACTTTTGGCCGCCGCGGCAGCTGGCGCACATCGGTGTGCAAATATGCGGTATTGGGCTGATAGCGCACGGCGCTAAGCACCGCGCGCTCGGTCGGGCTGGCATCGGCCAGCATGGCCAGCGTTTGTGGCGCATGCGTGGCAAACACCACCGCATCAAAATATTCAGTGCCGGCGGCGCTGGTAATGGCCACGCCATCGGGCGTGCGCTGCACTTGGCTCACCGGGCTATTGAGCCGCACATCGCTTAATGTACCGGCGATTTTGCGCACATACTCGCGCCCGCCGCCGGCCACGGTGAACCACTGCGGGCGGTTATTCACTTGCAGTAGCGCGTGGTTGAGGCAAAAGCGTAGGAAAGTCGCCGCAGGGAAAGTCAGAATATCATTGGGCGAACTCGACCAGATGGCCGCTGCCATCGGCAGCAAGTACTGATCACGAAACGCCGCGCCATAGCCATCTAGCTGCAATAGTTCGCCTAAATTCAGCCCTTCTTGGCTGGCGCGTTGCAGATTATCTACCGCGGCGGCATTAAAACGCAGAATATCGCGCAACATGCCCAAAAAGCTCGGTTTAAGTAGATTGCTACGCTGGGCAAACACGGTATCGAGATTGGTACCCGCCCATTCCAGCGCGCCATCGTTCAGCGACACGCCAAACGACATATCGGTGGCGTAATGCTCGACGTTCAGCTCGGCAAACAGCGCTAAGAGATTGGGATAAGTGCGCTCGTTGAAGACCAGAAAACCGGTATCGACCGGAAAAGTGTGGCCTTCTAGCGTCACTTCTACCGTGTTGGTATGGCCGCCCAGATAGTGGCCGGCCTCAAAAAGGGTGACCTGATGTTCACGTTGCAGGAAGTAGGCACTGGCCAGACCGCTGATGCCGGCCCCGATCACTGCAATTTTTTGTGGCTGATTGGCCATGATTCACACCGTTTATCGTTTTGCGGGATGTAAAAATGCGCTTGCTGGTGATAACATTACTACCAGTTCGAAATAAAATCTACTACTCAGTAGCAAAATACACAGATGAGTATCCTCAGCAAACTCAGTTTTAAAGATCAAGCCTTCAAATTGCGCGAAAACGCGATCCTGGATGCGACCACCGACATCCTGAAAGACAAAGGCTATGACCTGATGACGATGGACGATGTGGCCAATGCGGTCGGCATCTCCAAGCCCAGCCTGTATAAGCACTTCAAATCCAAAGAAGAGCTGATTGGCGAGGCCATGATCCGCCTGATTGATGGCGCCATCGATTTTCTCGACCAGCTGGATCGCAATCTCAGCCCCATCGAGCAGATCAGCGCCATGCTGGAATGGGCACTGCGAGTGCGGCTGGAAGGCGGCATGCCCTTCCTGCCCAGCACCAGCGCCCATGTACGCGATATGCTCACCCGTAATTTGAAATACGTGGCACGCATCCTGAAGCTCAATCACCAGCTGGAAAAACTGGTCAGCAAGGCGCAAAAAGCCGGCGACCTGAACCCCGACCTGCCCAGCGACGTGATTTTGTTTAGCTATTACTCGCGTACGTGCGATCCGGCGGTGGAATTTTTGCAGCGCTACAGCAAGCTCGATAACGAAGCCATCATCCAGCATATGCTCAAAGTGTGTTTTGCCGGCCTGGGCGGCCCCAACCACGCCTATTAAAGCGCTAGCTCACGGCCGGCGCGGCGAGTGCGCAAATTAATTGTTCAGACAGGTTAGAACGGTTATAAAGCGCTTAGCGAACTCTGGAACCCGCCATGCTGCGCCGCCTGTCGTTTTTCTCTCTGTTTTTTCTGCTTGCCGTCCTGTTGGTCACCGATCTGGCCGGGCTGCAACTCACGCGCCGGCTGGATTGGCAGCTGGGCGACTGGCTGCTGCGCCAGCATAGCGCCACCCGCGCGGCCAGCAGCGACGTGGTGATTGTCGACATCGACCAGAAAAGTCTGGAAGAGATGAACGAAGTGGCCGGCAAATGGCCATGGCCGCGCTCGGTACACGCCGAGCTGATCGACTATCTGGCGGCGCAACAGCCAGCTGCGATTGTGTTCGACATCATGTTCAATGAGCCGGACACGTTTGGCACCGAATCCGATGCGCTCTTACGCGATACCGCCAGCCAGTATCCCAATCTATACTTTGCCCAGACTCGGCTAGAAGACGGTACCCCCCAGCTGTTAGCCAAACTGCCTGCCAGCGTGGGCCTGCGCCGCACGGCCCAGGCCGCCAGCGATGCCGCTGCCGTTTTACTGCTACCCACGGTGCTGGCGCCCGAGGCCTGGCGCGGTGGGCTGATTAATTTTGCCGCCGATGACGACGGCATTGGCCGACATTATCTGTTTTATGACGCAGTGGCTGGCTGGCAGCTGCCATCACTCCCCTATCGGCTGGCACTGGATCAACACTGGCTGGCGCCCGAGCAGCCACTGCCCACCCGCTTTCGGCTTAATTGGCAACAAGCGCATCCGCACATCAGCTACAGCAGCCTGTACCAAGCCGCCAATAGCGCCAACAACCCACGCCCCGCCAATGAATTTCGCGGCAAAATTGTGCTGATCGGCACCGCGGCACCGGGCTTGCAGGATTTGCGCCCGACGCCACTGAGCCAAAGTTACCCGGGGGTCGAAATATTGGCCACCGCGATCGACAATCTGCGCCATGGCGACTGGCTGCGCGATAGCCCACGCTGGCCGCTGATTGGGGCGGGCCTTCTTATCATGGGTATACTGCTGTACGGCTTTCATATCAAGACCAACACGCTAATACTGGGTGGCGGTATGTTGGCCATCACGCTCTTTGCCATCCTACTGAGTCGCTGGGCCTTAAGTCGGCAGCTCTATCTGCCGGTAGCCGGCCCGCTGGTGTGGAGTTGGACTTATTTCTGGTTGGCAGCCCTGATGGCGTATCTGGCCGAAAAAGCCAGCCGTGAACAGGCCATTGCGATGTTTTCGCGTTTTCTGGATTCCCGTGTGGTGGGCGAGCTGATTGCCAATGGGCAAATCAATGTGGGCCAGAAAGCCCAGTCGCGCGAAGTGAGCGTGCTGTTTTCGGATATTCGTGGCTTTACCACGCTATCGGAAAGCCAATCGCCCGAGTTTATGGTCGAGCTGCTCAACCGCTACTTCTCGCGCCAGGTGGCGGTGATTTTCAAGCACGGCGGCACGCTGGATAAATTTATTGGCGATGCCATCATGGCTTTCTGGGGTGCGCCGGTGGATGACCCGCGCCATGCCGAGCGAGCCATTGCCGCCGCGCTAGATATGTCGCGTGAACTGGATATATTCAAGCAGGAACTGGCCGCGCAAGGCGCGCAATTTGATGTCGAGGCCTTTGATATTGGCATCGGCATTCATACCGGCCCAGCGGTGGTGGGCTTTATCGGCGCCGATAGCCGGCTGGATTACACCGCGATTGGCGACACTGTGAATCTCGCCTCGCGCATTGAAGGCCTCACCAAAGGCGTGAGCCGGATTCTGGTTTCCAATGACACACAGATCGCCTGCACGGCCAGCGGCAGTCAGGTGTATGATTTTATTAATCAGGGCACGCACAGTGTGAAGGGCCGCGAGCAAGCGGTCACCCTTTTTAAACCGCAGGTGAAAGCATGAAAACCATCCTTTATTCTTTATTGCTGGTTAGTGCGCTGGCCGCTGCCGAATCGGGCACAGTGATCCGCAAAACCGATTTACGTGACAAGCCCTTTCTAGATGCCAAAGTGCTGGCCCCCGTGGCGACCGACACGCAGGTGGATATTCGCGGCCGCAAAGGCGCCTGGATGGAAGTGCGCCTGCCCAATGGCCAGCAAGGCTGGATCAAGCTTTTGAATGTGCGTACCAGCAGCGGGCAAACAAGCTCCAGCGCCGCCCTATCCAATGTGTTGCGTACCGGCTCATCGGGTAAAACCGTCACCACCGGCGTGAAAGGCCTGACCGCCGAACAAATCAATAATGCCTCGCCTAACCCGGCCGAAGTGGACCGGATGAACGGCTATTCGGTATCAGGCAATGAGGCAAAAATCCAGGCTTTGAACTATGGTCTGAAAGCCATGGGCGTAACCCCCATCACTCCTAGTAATGGCAACAACACTGAAGAGCAGCAAAACCCGAATATGCGGAGGCGCTAAATCATGCCTAGGCCCGTTTTCTCTCCTGACCTGACTACGCTGTGTAAACCGATGCTGGCGCTCCTGATGGCCGCGAGTATGGGCAGTGCACAGGCCATTGATCTGAATAAACTCTTGAGTGGCGAAAACCTCAATACTGCGATCAATATCCTGAGTAATGCCGGGGATGCGGCCAAGGCCAGCTCTGGCAATCTGGGGCCCGAGCAGGAAGATGCATTGGGCCGCAGCGTAATGGCCAATCTGCTCGGCGCCGCGCCACTGGTGCGCGATAGCGCCTTGCAGCGCTATGTGAATCAGGTGGGGCGCTGGGTGGCACTGCAATCAGATATGCCCAATCTGAACTGGCGCTTTGGGGTGATTGATAGCCCGAATATCAATAGTTTTGCCGCGGCGGGGGGCTATATTCTGATTACCCGCGGGCTGTGGGATAGGCTGGAAAACGAAGCGGAGCTCGCCAATGTACTGGCGCATGAAATCATCCACGTAACCCGCAAACACCAAATTAAAGCCATCGCCAGCAGCAAAACCCAGCTGGCCAGCAGCCAGCTTATTTCGCTGATAGCCGATTACAACAGCAATAAATCCTACTCCAAAGTGGGGGAAAAGCTCGGCAAAGCCGGCTCCGAGATTTTCGTGCGCGGCCTGGATAAAAACGATGAATTCGAAGCCGACCAGCTGGGTATGCAGCTAGCGGCCAAGGCCGGCTACAACCCGTACGCCATGGTCAGCGTCTTGCAGCTACTGGGGCGGGTTAATCCGGCCGATAGCACGGTGGCGCTGATGTTTAGCACCCACCCCTCGCCGCAAGATCGGCTCAATAGCATCGATAGCGCGATTGGCGATAAGCTTGAGCCATGGGCTGAAGGTGTCGAAAACACTGCGCGCTTCAATCAGGTAAAACGCTAGGGCAAAAGGCTGATTTTTACCGGCCGCGCCACGCTGCGCGGCCGTATAATCAGGGCATCATCTGACCAGCAACCGGATTGCCCCATGCAACAGGATCAACTGATTAGCACCTGCCAGCAACGTCGCGCCAACTTGGCCAGCCAATTGGCGCCCGGCGTGGTGATTATCCCGACCACTCAGGAAATCGCCCGCAACGCCGACACCTGTTTTCCTTTCCGTTTTGATTCCAGTTTTTACTATCTAACCGGCTTTACTGAGCCCGATGCCGTGCTGGTGCTGGTGATCGGTGAAGCGCGCACCGAGCAGATTTTATTTTGCCGTCCGAAAGACATCGAGCGCGAAATCTGGGATGGCTATCGTTACGGCCCCGCTGCGGCGGCCGATACCTTTGGTTTTGATGCGGCCTATTCGATCGATGAGCTCGATCGCAAAATGCTCGACATCCTATCCAACCAGCCGCGCATCTACTACCCGCTGGGCAAGGAAATGCGCTGGGATCACCGAATTAACCGCTGGCTCAATGAAGTGCGCGCACTGGTGCGCACCGGCGTTACTGCGCCAGATAGCCTGATTGATGTGCGGGGCGTGGTGGATGAAATGCGCCTGCACAAAGACGAATTCGAGATCGGTATTTTACGCGCTGCGGGCCAGATCAACGCCCAGGCGCATATCCGCGCCATGCAGTTCACCCAGCCGGGCCAGTATGAATACCAAGTCGAAGCTGAAATTTTGCATGATTACTATCGCCAAGGCAGCCGTTTCCCGGCCTATGGCAGCATTGTGGCGGGTGGCGCCAATGCCTGCGTGCTGCATTATGGCGAAAACAATGCCCGCCTGAATGCCGGCGAATTATTGCTGATCGATGCCGGTTGCGAGCTACACGGCTATGCCAGCGATATTACCCGCACCTTCCCCATCAGCGGGCGCTTTAGCCCCGAGCAACGGGCGGTGTATGACATCACCCTCGCCGCGCAGGAAGCCGCGTTGGCGCATTGCCGCCCGGGCGACACCTGGAATGCGCCGCATGATGCGGCAACCCGCGTGCTGGCGCAGGGCATGCTGGATTTGGGCTTTCTCACCGGCAGCCTCGATGAAGTGCTTGAAACCGGCAGCTACCGGCAGTTTTACATGCACCGCACTGGCCACTGGATGGGGCTGGATGTGCATGATGTTGGCAGCTACAAACTCGATGGCCAATGGCGCTCGCTGCAGCCAGGCATGGTGCTGACGGTAGAGCCTGGCTTTTATATCCGCCCGGCCGACAATGTGCCGGCAGCATTCCACAATATCGGCATCCGGATCGAAGATGATGTGCTGATCACCGCCAACGGCTATGAAAATCTGACCGCCGATTGCCCGAAAACCGCCAGCGACATCGAGGCCATCATGGCCGCCGGCCGTTAATGGCTAAGCGCTAGCCCATCAGCCTAGCCGGCCCCGCTGCGGGGCTGGCCGGCAAACTGGTACACTGCTGTTCTTGTCTGCTTTTTGGCGCGCCGCGCCGCACGGTTGAATCGATGCAAAATCGCACTTTGCCTGCCCATGTCGAAATATTGATTGTTGGTGGTGGCCCGGTGGGCGCCCTACTGCTGCAATTACTGCGGCAAAGCGGCCATGATGTCTGGCTTTGCGAAGCGCGCGCCAGCGTCGGCCCCGATCCTCGGGCGCTGGCCATTGCACAGGCCAGCATCACCGCGCTGCAAGAGGCCGGTCTGTGGTCGGCCAGCCTGCCCGCTACGCCCATTACCCATGTGCATGTCTCGCAAGCGGGCACCTTAGGGCGCACGGTGCTGGCGGCAGAGGAACTGGGCCTCGCTCAGCTCGGGATGACCGTCCCCTATCAAGCGCTGGCCCAACATGCGCTCGATACCTTGCAGCGCGAGTCGGCGCCTATCCTCACCGAAGCCAAGGTAACCCGCATTCGCCAGCTGGCGCGCTATGCGCAAGTCGAGATCGACACCCCCAGCGGCGCACACGCGCTGACATGCCGGCTGCTGGTGCTGGCCGATGGTGGGCAATTGCTCAGCCAGTTGCATGATGTGCAGCAAACGGTGAAATCCTATCAGCAACATGCGGTGCTAGCCCGACTCACGCCCAAGCATCCTCATGGGGGTATGGCCTACGAGCGCTTTGCCGATGATGGCCCGCTAGCATTACTCCCCAACGGTATCGATTACACCTTGGTCTGGACGCAAAGCCCTAGCGCAGCGGCGGCGCGCCTGGCCATGCCGGATGCGGATTTTCTGGTGGCCGTTAGCGAGCGCTTTAGCGACCGGATTAGCGGCTTTAGCGCGGTGCATGAGCGTGCCAGCTGGCCGCTGGCGCTGAAAACCCTCAACTCGGTCGTTGGCCAGCGGGTGGTCTTGATCGGCAATGCGGCGCAAACGCTGCATCCGGTGGCGGGACAAGGCCTGAATCTGGGTCTGCGCGACGCAAGTACTCTGGCTCAGTTATTGGCCAATACGCCCAAATCCGAGCTGGGAGAGCCAGCGCTACTGCAGCGCTATCGCCAGCTACGCCAGCGTGATGCTGGCCTGGTAACGCATTTTACCGACAGCCTGATTAGCCTGTTTGATACCGCCAGCCCACCGCTCAAGCACGCCCGCTCGCTCGGTTTGCTGGCCATTGATCAGCTGGGCTGGCTGCGTAAAGGTTTTGCCAAACGAATGGTGTATGGTGCGCGCTAAACCCTGCCCAATGAAGCCCGCCTTGTGACGACCCTTGCCCTGCTGTTCCCGATTATTGCGCCGGTACTGTTGATCGCGCTGTTTGGCTGGGGCTATGCCCGCTGGCGGCCGATTGATATGAGCGCCACAAATCGGCTGAATGTAGAGCTGCTCTCGCCGCTCTTGGTGTTTAGCGCGATGACGCAAAAACACGCATCTTTTACCGATTATGGCCCGCTACTGCTGGCGGTTTTAGTGGTGACATTAGGTTCGGGCGCGGTGGCATGGCTGGTGGCGCGCCAGCTGGGCTACGCCCGCGCGGCCTTTAGTGCCCCGCAGATGTTTACCAACACGGGCAATATCGGCCTGCCACTGTGGCTATTTGCCTTTGGCGAGGCACTTTTTCCAGCCGCGATTGCGGTGTTTGTGCTCCTGAATCTGCTGCATTTCACGCTCGGCATTAAACTCTTTAACCGACGAGCACCGCTACTCAGTGTGCTACAAACCCCGATGATCTGGGCCTTAGTCGCTGGCTTGGCCGTGCAGGCCAGTGGCTATCTCTTGCCGGAATGGCTGGCCAAAGCCATCAAGATGCTGGGCGAAGTGGCAATTCCGCTGATGCTGTTTGCACTGGGGGTCCGAATGGCGCAATTTAAAGTCACCCGCTGGCGCGCGGGGCTGCTGGGCGGGCTGTTGTGCCCCGTGGTGGGTTTACTGCTGGCCTGGCCCTTAAGCCAGCTACTGCCCGCAGGCCAAGCCGGGATTTTACTGCTGTATGGCGCGCTGCCGCCGGCGGTGCTCAATTACCTATTTGCCGAGCAATACCAGCAAGACCCCGAGCTGGTGGCGGCGCTGGTGGTCGCCGGCACTTTGCTTAGCCTGATGTTTATTCCACTTGGGCTATGGCTGGGGCTGCCGCACTAATTGAGCAAAACGGGCATAAATTAGCCCTGCACCGACTCCACTTCTTCCGCCCGCAAATGCATACCTTGTAAACGACGCATCAGATTTTCCATCTGCACGGCCGTAAGTGGCCGCGAATAATAATATCCCTGCATCGAATCACAGCCGGCTTCGCGCAGGGCTTGCATTTGCGCTACCGTTTCAACCCCTTCAGCCACCACACTGAGGCCGAGTTTTTTGGCCATCGCAATAATCGTTTGCGCAATCGCCGTGTCATCCTGATCGGCGGGAATCCCTTCAACAAAGGAGCGATCGATTTTCAGGATATCCAGTGGCAGGTTTTTCAGCTGCGAAAGCGAAGAATAACCGGTGCCAAAGTCATCGATCGCCAGGCTCACGCCCATCATTTTCAGCGCATCCATAATCTGCACCGCTTCATTGAGGCGACGCATAATCAGGCTTTCGGTGACTTCTAATTCCAGCAAATATGGCGGAAAGCCAGTATCGGCCAGCACCGTGGCCACCTGATCCACCAGCACCCCGGGCTTAAACTGCCGCACCGACAGATTCACCGCCATCTTGGGCACCATAATGCCGGCCTGGCGCCAGCTCTCGGCGGTGAGGCAGGCCTGGCGCAAAACCCAATGTCCGATCGGGATAATCATGCCGGTTTCTTCAGCCAGCGGAATAAACTCGGCCGGCGAAATCCAGCCCAATTCCGGATGCTGCCAGCGCAGCAGGCATTCCATGCCGCTGAGCTGGCCAGTGGCCAGATTCATTTGCGGCTGAAACACCAGACTAAATTGCTGGCGCTCCAGCGCGAAACGCAGCGCCGATTGCAGCGAAAACTGCTGGCTACTTTCGCGATTCATTTCCTGCGCATAAAACTGCAGCGCGTTTTTGCCCAGATCTTTGGCGCGGTACATGGCCAGATCGGCATTGCGCATCAGCTGCATGGCATGCGAGCCATCGTTGGGATACATGCTGATGCCAATCGAGCCAGTGACAAAAAGCTCCTGCCCGTGCAGATGATAGCTTTCGGCCAGGGCCTGCAAAATACGCTCGGCCACTTGGGCGGCCTGATTCACCTGATGAATATTTTCCAGCACCACGGTAAATTCATCGCCGCCCAGGCGAGCGATGATGTCATCCTGCTTTAAATGCTGGCGCAGGCGCTGCGCCACAATCCGCAGGAGCTGATCGCCCACATCGTGGCCCAACGTATCATTAATGGATTTAAACCGATCCAGATCGATAAACAGCAGCGCCAAGCCACGGCGCTTGGTGCTGGCGCGGGTGAGCGCTTGCGATAGCGCCTCATGAAAACCATTGCGGTTATACAGCCCAGTGAGCGAATCGTGGGTCGCCAGAAAAGTCGCCCTTTGCTCGGCCTGTTTGCGGCTGGTGTAATCGGAAAACACACCCACATAGCGCGAAAGCCGGCCTTCGTGATCGTGCACCGCGCTGATCGACAACCACGCCGGATACAGCTCGCCACTTTTGCGCTTATCCAGCATTTCGCCTTCCCAGTGACCGTGGGCGCTGAGCTGCTCAAGCAGCATGCTCTGGTATAAATTGGGGTTGCCAGGGCGAGTATCAAAAATCCGCGATGGGCGCCCCACCGCTTCACCTTCGCTATAACCGGTTATGCGGGTAAAGGCCGGATTGACGGCCAGCAGACGATGATCGGCCGAGATCATCATGATGCCTTCCGAGGCATGCTGAAAGACTTGCTTGGCCACTTTGGCTTCGGCCATCGCCAAGGCATTTTCTCGGCGTACCACCGCCAGCCAGATCCCGGTTTGCAGCGCGATCAGCAACAGAAACTGCTGCGCCACCACCAGCCCATCGCTCATCACTGCCCGCACCGGCGCACTGGCCAAAATCAGCAAGATCACCGTGATCAAGAGGCTATTGCTGATCTGCCCCAAGCGCAGCGCAGCCCACACCATCAAGGGGAAGCACAGATAGGTGAATTGCAAACTAGCTACATCAAAATTACCCAGCATCAGCATCGCGCCCGAGGCGGTGACGGTCACGACCGTGGTCGTTTCGATTAGCCAATTGGCGCGCAACAGCTTGCGATCCAGAATAAAGCTGCGATAACCGGTCACGCACAGCAAACAGGATAAGGTAAAGGCCAGCCAGCTCATGGGCGCCGAATGCGTATCCCAATACCAACCCAGGCTCGTGGCCAACAGCGTGTGCAGCAGCCAAAACAATGTAGCGCCGATCCCGCCACTACAGAGCAAGAGCTGTAAAGCATCGCTGACCGCCCAGACACTTTTCTGATAAACCGGACGCAAGGCCACCGTGATCGCCGCCACACTGGCGAGCTCAGCCAACACCAAAGGTAGATTAGGCTGCAGCGCGGCTGGCAATAATTGCGCGGCCAAAACAGCCAAACTCAGCCAGGGTATAACGCCAAAGCCCTTTTCCAGCATGGCCAGCAGCGCAATACCCACGGATAAATTCAATGGGCCATAGCTTTGCCCAGCCACCAACATGGTTTGATCGAGTAACGCGGCGCCTAAATAGCACAGAGGCCAGGCCAGAGCAGAAAGACGTTTCATTGACAGCGGCGCGTAGCAAACAGAAGCAAATACGGAACACCATCTTTGCCGGTTTTAGGTCTTTCGTCCATGCTCGGCCATAATACTGAGGATTACGCCCAACATTTTGCGTTGTGAACTACAGCACTTTGACCAAAGATCCATGAGCCAAGACTACCTGCAGTTCGCCCCGGAAGATCCTCATCAGCAGCCTGGCAGCCCGCCCTGGCAGATTCTGGTGGTCGACGACGAAGAAGATGTGCATCTGAGCACCCAGCTGGTGTTAAAAAACCTGCAGCTTTTGGGTCGCCCGATTGCGCTCTCGCACGCCTACAGCGGGCAGCAAGCCTTTGAGCTGCTGCGCCAGCGCAATGATTTTGCCGTCATCTTGCTCGATGTGGTAATGGAAGACGACTTTGCGGGGCTGGATTTAGTCGCGAAAATCCGCGGTATTTTGGGCCTGAAAGAAGTACGGATTATTTTGCGCACCGGCCAGCCGGGCTACGCCCCGGAGCCGGGAATTTTTAATCTGCACGATATCAACGATTACCGCCTGAAAACCGAGCTCACCAGCAACCGGCTCATCACCTCGATTTCCGCCGCGCTACGCAGCTATGAGCAAATCTGCACGCTGTCGAACAATCGCCGCGGGCTGGAAATGATCGTACATACCGAAATGCAGCTGATGGAATGCCGCGAATTCGGTGAGTTTTCCCGCATTATTCTGGCTAATGCCAGTGCGATTTTTGGCCGTGAATGCCAAGGACTAGTGGCACAACTGCCGACCGCGCCAGGCCAAACGGCCCTCATTGGCGCCATTAGCCCGGCGCTGGCCGGCCAGGCTGAAAGCATCTTGGCGCGCCGGCCCATCCCTAGCTCGAATCATCATTTTGATTCGCGGGAAATGTGGCTGCATTTGCAAGCGGGGCTTGATCAGGCCGTGATTTACCTGCAATTTGCCGCTGCACTCACCGAATTTGTGCACTTCGCCCAGCTGGCGAATGTGTTTGCGGCCAATACCTCGGCTTGCTATGGCCATTTGCGCCAGCTCGAACGCCTCAATTATCTGGCCTACCACGACGAGCTTACCGGCCTACCCAACCGCCATGGCCTCTTGGGGGCGCTCGAGGCGCGCAGCAGCTTGCAAGGGCAGAGCTTGGCGGTGCTAGATTTGAATCGGTTTGCCGACATCAATGATGCACTCGGTTACAGCACCGGCAATGCCCTCCTGTGCGCGGTAGCCACCCGCTTAAATCAGCATTGCGCTGCCGAATCGGTACTACTGGCTCGGCTAGCTAACGATGTATTTGCCCTTTGCGGCCCGCAAAGCCTGATTAATCAAGAGGCATTATTCGCGCTATTTAAAGCGCCGCTCCAGGTTGCGCAGCATGCACTCCCCGTGCAGATTGCGCTGGGCCTGCGCAATATTGAGCAGGAAAGCACCACCGGCGCTCAATTGCTCGAACAAGCCCATATGGCGCTCAATCAGGCCAAACATAACCCGCCACCACAATGCGCACTGTTTAACCCGCAGATGGAAGCCCAAACCCGCTGGCGGCATGAAGTGATTCAGCAACTGCGCGCGGCTTTTGCCGCCGACCAGCTGCAATTGTGGTTCCAGCCGCAACTGGATCTGGGCAGCCGGCAGATTTGCGGGGTGGAAGCTTTGCTGCGCTGGCCGGGTGAACAAGGCTTTGTGCATCCGCCGGCAGTGTTTATCCCGCTGGCCGAATATGCCGGGCTCATTATCGAGCTGGGTGATTGGGTCCTGGAGCAAGCCTGCAAGGCCTATCAGCAGCTGGCTGCATGTGGCGTGGGCCATGTGCGCATTGCGGTCAATATCAGCATGGTGCAATTTCGCAGCGGGCTGCTGCTGGAGCGCATTCAGCAGCTACTGGCGCAGTATCAAGTGCCTGCACGTGCCTTAGAGCTGGAAATCACCGAAAGCATCGCGATGGACGAGCCAGAAACCGTCCGCCAGCAATTGGCCAGTTTGCGCGCGCTGGGATTGGAAGTAGCCATCGATGATTTTGGCACTGGCTATTCATCGCTGGGGCAGCTACGCACACTGTCATTTGACCGGCTAAAAATTGATAAGAGCTTTGTTGACGATCTGGCCAGCTCGGGCAACAGCCTGTATGTGGAGATGATTATTGCGCTGGCGCGCCGGCTAAATCTGGCCACCGTGGCCGAAGGGGTTGAAACCGCCGCGCAAGCCGCACGCCTGAAAGCGCTGGGCTGCGATATCGGCCAAGGCTATTACTTTGCCAAACCAATGCCCTTGGCCGCCCTGTGTGACTGGGTGGACAGCCAAGGCGCTGCACCAGCGCACTAGCTACACAGCCCCTTAGCTGGGCTGCGCCAGCACCCGTGCTTGCAGCTCAATCGCGCCGGCACGGGCAAAATGCAAACGGATCGGTAAGGCCGCCGCATCGGCGGCAGGGATATCCTGCAGCACCAAGCGCCAATCCGGCGCGAGCGAAGAAAACTGGCCCTGTGCCGGCACCAGCACTTCATTCACCACTTGCCAATGCGGTGCATCCTGCGGCCCCACTTGCTGCTGCAGAGCGATATTTCCGGCCCAGCTGGCGCTCACCCCGAGCAAACGCTCTGGCAACTGACCCTGATTGCGCAAAGTTAGCAGTAAGCGCCCCGCGCTGGGTTGCTGCGCCAGCCGTTGTAATAAGGGCGCGCCAATGCGTAAATCGCCCCAGCTGGCGGCTGGCACATGGCTACTGGCCAGCAGCAGCGCCAGCCCGAGTTGCATTCCACGTTTCATCGACGCACCTTGTATTTATTGCTACATGACAATGGCACAGATCGGGGCCAGCCCGCAAAGTTCAAGCCGCTTGCGGTACCGCCTGCAGCGCCGCGCAAAGCAATTGCCAGAAGCGCGCCACCGAAGCAATTTCCACGCGCTCATCCGGCGAATGCGCCCCACGGATGGTCGGGCCAAACGACACCATTTCCAGCGCCGGATAGGCCTTACCAATCAAGCCGCATTCCAGCCCGGCGTGAATCACCTTCACCGCGGCGTCTTCACCCAGCGTTTGCCGGTAAACGGCTTGCAGTAAGGCCAAGGCTTGCGATTCCGGATTAGGCGCCCAGCCCGGATAGCGCCCTTCGGCTTCGCACTGAATACTGGCCAGCCGCGCCTGCGCTTCGATACTGGCTTGCAGTTCATCCAAGCCCGGATCGGTGAGCGAGCGCAGCATCAACACGGCTTCAAAGCGGCGGGCATCAATGCGCACTACGCCGAGGTTGTTCGAGGTTTCCACCACGTTCTCGATATGCGGGCTCCAGCGGCGCACGCCATGCGGCAAGGCCAGCAACATATCGGTAACCAAGCGGGTTTCAGCGGTATTCAGCGCATGCAATTCATGCGCGGCCGTCACAGGCTGCACAGCCAATTGCATATTCGGCTCAACACCGGCATAGGCCGCTTGCAAGGTCGTTTGGTGCGCGGCAATCAGGCTGGCAAAATGCCCGGCATCACAGGCCGGCAGCGCCACGCGGGCGAAGGCTTCACGGGGTAAGGCATTACGCAAGGTACCGCCACGCAACTCCACAATGCGCAAATCAAAGCGGGGTATCGCCTCAGAGAGCACGCCAGCTAATAGTTTGATGGCATTACCCCGCTCCAGATGGATATCAACCCCGGAGTGCCCACCCAACAAACCCGTGAGCGCCACATCAAACAGCAGATAGCCGGCCGGCATACTCGCGCACGAGAGCGAGCGCGATAAAGTCAGATCCACACCACCGGCACAGCCGATGTAAATCTCGCCCCAATCTTCGGTATCAAGGTTGAATAGATACTGGCCTTGCAACAGGCCGCCCTGCAGCCCTTTGGCCCCGGTCATGCCGGCTTCTTCATCAATGGTCAGCAGCACTTCCAGCGGCCCATGCGCGATATCGCGCGCCTCCAAAAGCGCCAAAGCGGCCGCAACGCCCATGCCATTGTCGGCGCCCAGCGTAGTGCCGTCGGCCTTAACCCAATCGCCCTCAATGCGCGGGTGGATCGGATCGCGCAGAAAATCATGCGCAGTGGCTTCGTTCTTTTGCGCCACCATATCCAAATGGCCTTGCAGCACTACACCCACCCGGTTTTCCCAGCCGAGGCTGGCGGGCTTGCGGATAATCAGATTACCGACCTGATCCAGCTCATGCGCGAGCCCTTGCGCGCTGGCCCACTCTTGCAAATGCTGACGCAAGGCGGCTTCATGTTTAGATGGGCGGGGAAACCGACACAGGCGGGCGAAATGTTGCCAAACGGGCTGGGGGCTGAGCTGTTCAATCGACATGCAGGACACTCAAACGTAGCTAAATGACGTAGTTATTAACCGGTGGCCTAGCATAACACTACAGCCAAGGAAAGCCCATGCAGGGATTTACTGATGCGGTTTTTCGCCATAAACCTTGGGCTAAAGCAAATCAAACGTCACATGAAACGCTTAGGATTTAGGCATTCCCCACCGCCAGCCGAGTTACGATCATGACTAAAAATCCGCCCCCTCTGCAGCAAAACCCGTATTACGAAGGCGTGCCGACTTACATGACCGAGGTCTACGACTGGGCCTATGTCGACCCAAACTGGGTGCGGGCACTGGATCGCAATCTGGTGGTGAAAACCTTGCTGTTTTTAAACGATCAGCGCCTGATGCGCCGGTATCTGGCCCAGCTTCAGCCCGGCCAGCGCGTGTGGCAATTGGCCCACGTATATGGCGATCTGGTGCAACGTGCGGCGGAAAAAGTGGGCCCGCATGGCGAATTCGTCCTGACCGATGTCACCCCGATTCAAATCGAACACGGCAGCCGCAAACTCAAAGACATGCCATGGGCCAAAGTTATCCGCAGCGATGCGGCCGACTATCAGCCCGAAGGTCGCTTTGATGTGATTTGCAGCTTTTTCCTGCTGCATGAAGTGCCCGAGCAGAAAAAGCGCGAAATCGTCGAGCACATGCTGGAGCAGCTACCCGACGATGGCAAACTGGTGTTTGTTGATTACCACAATCCTGCCCGCTGGCAGCCGATTCGCTATATTCTCAAGCTGGTGAACCACTATCTGGAGCCTTTTGCCAATGCGCTGTGGCAGCATGAGATTAGCCATTATGCCAAACAGCCTGAGCGCTACCACTGGGAGAAAGAAACGATCTTTGGTGGGGTATATCAGTGCGTAATCGTCACTAAAAAGCGCTAAGAGCTATACCCAGGCGGGGTAACATCGCCCAGCCACTAAAAGATTTGTCAGCAGACTAAAAAGCCACCGCACTGCGGTGGCTTTTTGTTTGGGGATGATTGCCAGTGCCGCTAGCTGGGCGCTTAAGTTTTAACCATCGGCATCCAGCACGTCATCGACAGCGGTATGCGGTATGACCTTCACCATCACAATACGCGGGCCATTCATTTTCTTGATCACCACATCAAAGCCGGCAAACTCGATGCGCTCACCCTCGGCCGGAATATCACCGAGCTTCCATTGCACCAGCCCGCCCACGGTTTCAGCTTCCGGATGATCAATATCCATCCCCAAAGCGCGGCCGAGTGAAAACAGCGGCAAACTGCCTTTGCCCAGCAAGGAGCCATCATCTTGCTGCATCCAGTCGTTACGGCTTTGACGGAATTCATCGCGGATCTCGCCCACTAGCGCACCCAAAAGATTATCCAGCGTGAGAAAGCCCAGCGGCGTTTCATCGTCATACGCGGCCACGGCAAAATGCGGCGCGCCAGCGCGAAAGCGGCGAAATAACTCGCTCAGCGGCAAATCGGGGCTAACGAGCTCGACCGGGCGAATATACTCGGTGAGGTCAACGACTTCCTGATCACGCAATTCGGCCAGAAACAGGTTTTTCAGGTGAATCACCCCCAAAACTTGCCCATCCTCATCAACAAAGGGATAGCGGCTAAAGCGCTGCTCGGCAATCGTTTGCAGGTTTTCAGCCAGCGTGCGGTCGGCGTGCAGCACCGCAGCCTCATGAAAGGGCCGCATGAGATCGGCGACTTTGAGCTTGCTGAAATCCAGCGATTGCGCCATCACATTCCACTCTTGCGGCGTGTTGGCATCGCTATCTTGATTGGCGCGAATAATCAGTTTGAGTTCATCGGCAGAGTAATGCACATCGTGCCCGCCGGCATTGCCCAAACCAACCACACGCAACACCCAGTTGGCGCTGCGATTGAGCAGCCAGATAGCTGGATACATCAGCCAGTAAAAGACATACAGCGGCGTCGCCGTCCACAGCGAAACCGCCTCGGGCAGGCGGATGGCCATCGATTTCGGGGCGAGCTCGCCGACCACAATGTGCAGAAAGGAAATCAGCGTAAAGGCAAAAACAAACGAGGTAGTATGCAGTAGTACCGGATTATCGATGCCCAACAGGGTAAACACGGGGGCCACCAAGCCGGCAAACGCCGGTTCGCCCACCCAGCCCAAGCCCAGCGAAGCGAGAGTAATGCCGAGCTGACAGGCCGATAAATACGCATCCAGCTGGCTATGCACTTTCAGCAGAATCTGCCCCTGCCAGCCCTGGCGGGCCATACTTTGCACCTTGGTTTGGCGCAATTTCACCAAGCCGAATTCGGCCGCTACAAAAAAACCATTCAGCAGCACCAAAAACAGGGCCAGCAAGGTCAATAAAAAATTATCCATACTCGGGCGATCGCGCCGCCCTGCACTCCTTGATTGCGATATCCCCATGATATTGGACGGCTGGCGGTGGCGACAAGCAAAAATCGGCTCTGCGCCCCTGAACAGCTGCGCCAAAGCGGCAACACTGCTGAAGATCAACGTTATTACCAACACATCCGCATCAGTGCTTGGCACCCAACTCAGCAAGCCACAGCGCCGCCCTAGCACTCAGTTAAGCGCCCCAGCGCTATCAATTAGCCCAAGATTTAGCCTCAGCTTTGGGGCGTCAAGTCGGAATATCCGCAGATACACCACCAGGTATCAGCACCAAGGCTATTAAATAGCTATCCTTGGCGAAGATACCCCTAAACCTAACCCTTGCAATACCCAAAATGGGCGCTTGTTCACACTGCCGCCGACCAAGCCCCTCCAACCGACCCACGGTCTTTGACACAACGCTGACACACACCTAAAATTGCCTGCTTTCTACCAAACAGAGTTGTAATCATGAAACTGCGCACTGTATTGCTCGCGGGTCTGCTAGGCCTGGCCTTGTCTCCAGCCCACGCTTTTGATCTGAACAAAGCCCTGAAAGTGGGCACACAAGCTCTGCAAGCGGCGACATTGAGCGATACCGATGTGAAATCACTGGCCGATCAAGCCTGCACGCAAAGCGATGCCGAAGAGAAAATCGCCGGCCCGAAAGACAAGTACAGCAAACGTCTGGACAATATTGCCAAAAAACTCGGCAATGAAATCAACGGCCAGCCAGTGAACTACAAGGTGTATATCACTCCCGATGTCAACGCTTGGGCGATGGCCAATGGCTGCATCCGCGTGTATAGCGGCCTGATGGATTTGATGACCGATGACGAGATCATCGGCGTACTGGGCCATGAAATGGGCCACGTGGCTCTGGGCCATAGCCGTAAAGCCATGCAAACGGCCTACACCGTTTCGGCGGCTAAATCAGCAGTGGGCGAATACGGCGGCACCACCGGCGCGGCGCTGAGCGGCTCAACTTTGGGTAAATTCACCGAAGCGCTGATCAATGCGCAATTCTCACAATCGCAAGAGCTGGATGCCGATAACTTCTCGTTCGATTTGCTGACCCAGAAGAAACTCAAGCGCGAGGCACTGGCCAGCGCCTTCCAAAAACTGGCCGATCTGGGCGGCGGCGATCACAGCATGCTGGATTCGCACCCCGCTTCGGCAGACCGGGTCAAAAATATCCAGACCCGCATCGCCAATAATAAATAAGCTAGGCTGAGCGCTAACGCCATGGCCCAATAAAAAACGGACGGTTTACCGTCCGTTTTTTATTGCTGCTGCGCTGCAAAGCCGCGACTAAGTCAGCTGGCTTCTATTTTGACTAATTGCTACTCTTATCCCGCTGCTTGGCCCACTTTTCAAAGGCCTGATACAGTTTTTGCCGCGTGGCCTCATCGATGCTGCCCTTGCGAAAACCGACATGCACCGGGTCTTTGATTAGCGGCGTTGGCAAGATCATGAATGGGCTGGGTGCGCGGCTCAGCTCGGGGTCATCGGCCATGACCCGCGGCAATTCGGTTTGGGCATTAGCATAAAATGCCGCATCGATCCGCCCGGCCAGCAGATTGCGCAACCGAGCCGCATGCGACTGATCGCGGATGGTGCTGATCTGGCCTTGTTTGATGGCCTGATCAACTTCCGTCCCAAAGCTCACGCCAATCAAGGCACCGACCCGTTTACCGCTTAAATCGCTAAGCTGGCTGTAGCTGAGGGGCTTTTGCTTGAGCACCACAATATCAACCCGGCTATCAAACACCACCGGTGAATAATCAAAAATCGCGGCCCGTTCCTGATTGTAGGTCAGCCCGATAATCCCACCCTGCCCCTGCTCGGCCAGCTTATACACGCGATTCCATGGCTGCATTTCATAGCGGATCTGGATGCCGGTTTCTTTTTGCACAAATTCAAATGCATCTAGAACCAGCCCTTTGGGCTTGCCGTTTTCCATCCAGCTTAGGGGCCGGTAATTATCGGAAGCGAAGATCGTCACTTCAGCCGCCCACAACTGGCTACTTAAGCACAGCGAACCAATGGCAAATAGCAGCCTACGCATGGCCGACTCCTTACAAGGCGCAGGAATATATCCCAGCTTAGGCAGGCAAGCGCCCCTCTGCGCACCGCAAATGACTAACGGTGGCGTGGATCAAGCATTGCGGTGCAAACTGGGCAGACAAATTGACTATACGCCACGATGTATTGCTCGCCAAGCCTGATTAATTTTGCCCTACAGCAAGATACCCCAGAAAATCAGGGGCGATCCAGCGCGTATTCCACGAGGGTTTCCAGTGAAACCAGCTCGAGGATCGCTTCATCGGTGGCGGCCAAATAAATCGGGGGCGCTACGCCTTGTTGCAGCGCCTCTACCCAACGCCGCGCGCATAAACACCAACGATCACCCGCTTGCAGACCGGGAAAACCCCATTCAGGTCGCGGTGTGAGCAGATCGTTGCCCATGCGCGCGGAAAAAGCGAGAAACTCGGCACTCATCTGGGCGCAAACAATATGCTGACCGCCGTCGTGCGCGCTGCCGCGACAACAGCCATCGCGAAAGTACCCCGTTAAGGGGTTGAAACTACATGGCAGCAAAGGCTGGCCAAGGACATTTAAGCTTTGCTCAGGTTGGCTCATCGCTCGCTCCATTGATCTGCAATTTCAGGCCGTCGTAGCCAACCGACATCCCCGCTGGCAAGCGTGCACTCAGGGCGTGATATTCCAGCTCATGCGTCATATGGATCATCACGGTATGCTTGGCCCCAATTCGCGTGGCCAGCGCGATGGCCTCTTCCACCGATAAATGCGTGGGGTGCGGTTTGTCGCGCAGGCAATCCAGCAATAAGAGCTCCAGGCCCTGCAGGCGCTGCAGACTCTCTGCGCTGATCGCCGAAACATCAGTGAGATAAGCCACGCCACCCAGCCGCCAGCCTAAAATGGGCCATTTGCCGTGCAAGATGGGGATCGGTTCTAGCCAGACACCACCATGTTGCAGCGGCTCCGACTCGATTTCGTGCAGGGTGAGTACCGGCTTATCCCAAAAATCATTGGGCTGCAGCAAGGTATAGGGAAAACGTTCGCGCAAATGTGTAGCCATCAGGCGGTTGGCATACACCGGCAAGGCCGCTTTTTGCAGCCAGCAAAAAGCGCGTAAGTCATCAATACCATTTAAGTGATCAGCGTGCGGATGGGTGTAAAGCACGGCATCCACATGCAAAATCTGTTCGCGCAACACTTGCTGGCGTAAATCCGGGCCGGTATCAATTAGAAATGTCTGCCCACCGGCGCGCAGCAGGGCCGAGGCGCGGGTGCGGACATTGCGTGGATCACTGGACGTGCAGGTTGGGCAGGCGCAGCCGAGCGCCGGCGAACCACCACTGGAACCCACGCCCAGCAGCAAGACATCTACCGGCCCTGCCCAGCGCGTACTCATGGCTGGGCGCGGCTAAACAGCTGAAAGAAATTACGCGTCGTGGCCTCGGCCACAGCCGCCAGCGGTACTTCTTTCAGATCGGCAATATGCTCGGCCACATGGCGCACCCAGGCGGGTTGATTCATTTTGCCGCGATGCGGCATCGGGGCGAGATACGGCGAATCGGTTTCGATCAGCAAGCGCTCCAGCGGCATGAGCCGGGCCAGCTCTTTGAGCTCCAGCGCTTTTTTAAAGGTAACAATCCCAGAGAGCGAAATGTAAAAGCCCAGCTCCATCGCCGCCTGTGCGACTTCCCAGCTTTCGGTAAAGCAGTGCATCACGCCGCCGACCTCATCGGCGCCTTCTTCACGCAAAATGCGGATTGTGTCTTCACTGGCAGCACGGGTATGAATGATCAGCGGCAACTTGGCCACCTTGGCCGCGCGGATATGGGTGCGAAAGCGTTCGCGCTGCCATTCCAAATCACCACTTAAGCGGAAATAATCGAGGCCGGTTTCGCCAATCGCAATCACTTTCGGGTGCTGCGCCAGCTCAACTAATTGGGCAACGCCAGGCTCAGGGGTGTCTTCATAATCGGGATGCACCCCAACCGAGGCAAACAGATTGGGTTTGCTCTCGGCTAGCGCCAATACACTGGGTAGCTCAGGTAAATTCACCGCCACGCAGAGCGCATGGCTAACCTGATTGGCTTGCATTTGCTGCAGCAAAGCCGGCAGATCAGCCGCCAGCTCAGGAAAATTAATATGGCAATGGGAATCAACAAACTGCATAGCGGGATACTCAAGCAACAAAAAGCCGCATCAACGATGCGGCTGCTAACAATACCATAGTTTTCTAGTCGGGATTACATGGTATGGGTGGTCCGGCCGGACTGTAGATACCCGCCCAAGAGGTTCTCGATTTTGACCTTGGCTTGATTACCGGCTTCATTAGAGGAAAACTGCACCCCAATCCCCTGCTGGTGATTATTCTGCGCCCCAGGTGGGGTAATCCAGACTACGTTGCCCGAGACAGCGATTTTGGCCGGGTCATCCAGCAATGAAAGCAGCATAAAGACTTCGTCGCCAAGGTTGTAGCCTTTATTGGTCGGGATAAAAATCCCGCCGCCGGCAATAAATGGCATATACGAAGCATACAGTGCTGCTTTTTCTTTGATATTCAGTGACAGCACCCCGGGACGCGTGGTGGGGGTACGAATGGCATCCTGACTCATTTAATTCAACCTCGCTGCGTCTGGCCGCGTAATGCATCCAGATATGCAAACAGTAAACCTTCCAGCACCAAGCGCTGATTGAGCGGATGATGCGCCAATTTCTGGGCTTCATTTAATTGTTGCTGATATGGCAGCAATTGACCAGCACGCAAGGCCACACGGGCCAGGGCATCTTGCCAATCAGGATAATAACGAATCTGCCCACTCATGCCCAAGCTGATCGCGTCATACACCCATTTTTGTAACCATTCGACCAGAATACCAGTTTCAAGCTTGGCTTTTTCCAGCTCTGCGGCCAAGGCCAGAACATTCAGCGCGGCGGGCTCCGCGAGTTTTTCCAGCAATTGCTGCCGGATCGAATGCCAGGCCGCGCCCGCGTCTTCCAGCGCGGCCAATGGGGCACCACCGCTATGCGCCAGATGTAACTCCGGATTCACAATGCCTTGGCTCGCCAGCCATTGCACGGCGGCCTGATGATTGGGCATGGCCAGTGGAAACACCCGGCAACGACTACGGATCGTGGGCAACAGCCGCCGCCAGTGATCCGCGATCAAGATAAAGATGGCCCCCGCCGGTGGCTCTTCCAGTGTTTTCAGAAAGGCATTCGCCGCGGCCAAGTTCATGGCTTCTGCTGGGGCGACTATCGTCACCCGTCGCCCTTGGCGGTGCGCGCTTAGATTCACAAAGTCAGCCAGTTCACGCACATCATCCACGCTGATTTGCGAAGAGGGCTTTTTCGTCTTTTTGGCATCGTTCGACTCTTCGCTTTCATCAGCTTCGCTGGCGGGCTGCAATAAGCGAAAATCAGGATGATTACCCGCCAGGAACCAGCGGCAGCCATCGCACTCGCCACATGGTTCGGTCGCTTTTTCACTGGCTTCGCACAACAGTAGTTGCGCTAAATGCTGCGCTAGTGCCCGCTTACCAATACCGGCCTCACCGGTGAGCAAGAGCGCATGCGGTAGGCGGTCTAATTCACGGCTTAATTCTTGCCAGGGCTCAGCCAGCCATGGATACGGCAATGCGCTCATACTCAGGCCTGTTCCTGTAACCATGGACCCAAAATGGTGGCCAACTCATACTGAATCGCCTCGATAGAGCGATTGGCATCAATCACTTTAATGCGCTGCGGCGCAGACTTAGCCCGCTGTAAATAGGAAGCGCGCACTCGGGCATGGAAATCCGCCTGTTCGCGCTCAAAGCGATCCAACACCCGGCCATTGGCCATCCGTGCTTGCGAGACCTCTAGCGGCACATCGAAAATTAGCGTCAGATCTGGCTCCAGCAAGCCCTCTGTCCGGCCTTGCACCCAATGTTCCAGTTGGCTAAATTTAGTCAGATCAAGCCCACGACCACCACATTGATAGGCGTAAGTGGCATCGGTAAAGCGATCACACAGCACCCATTCGTCCCTTAGCAAGGCGGGCAAAATCACCTGTTGGATGTGTTCATTGCGCGCAGCAAACATCAACAGGGCTTCGGTCTCGAGATGCATCGCCTCATTGAGCAACAAAGTACGCAATTGCTCCCCTAATGGCGTGCCACCTGGTTCACGCGTCTGCACAACACTTAATTGCTGCTGGCGCAGATGCTCGACCAGCCACTGCAAATGCGTGCTTTTACCAGCGCCATCCAGCCCTTCTACCGATATAAAACGCCCACGCGTCATGGGATCATCCATTACTGATTAATGCCAATATTGTCGCATAAGCCAACACAGGCGGAAATGAAATAAACTCGAGCAGCCTCTTGCGTATACCCAAGTGGGGTATGCAAATGTAGCTAACTAAAATCAAAGCCTCCAGAAAAGTACCCAAGAAAGAGATCGGCAAGCACTTAGCGATTTCGTCAACGAACAAAGCCCAGCTACGCTGGGCTTTGTTTGAGGGGTTGGGTTTGCGCCGCTGGCTTGGGCGCGGGCGGTTCGCGGTGCAGCTATCTGTCGAGGGTTTTGTGTGGGGCTTCGCTTTGCTGCTGTTCTGCACTCTTCCACTTCCGCCGCCCAAAGCAAAAAGCCCAGCTCTTCTGAGCTGGGCTTCTTTAGGGGAGTCTGGCAATGACCTACTTTCACACGGGAACCCGCACTATCATCGGCGCTGAGGC